>CAZDAO010000241.1:1149-5999 GCA_964503015.1 uncultured Nocardioides sp.
CTCGGGCACCGACCACGTGGACGGCGAGGAGGACGCATGAGCGCGGAGGATCTCGAGAAGTACGAGACCGAGATGGAGCTCACCCTCTATCGCGAGTACCGCGACGTGGTCGGCATCTTCAAGTACGTCGTGGAGACCGACCGGCGCTTCTACCTCTGCAACCAGGTCGACGTGAAGGCCCGCTCGGAGAGCGGTGACGTGTTCTTCGAGGTCTCGATGAGCGACGCCTGGGTGTGGGACATGTACCGCCCCGCCCGCTTCGCGAAGAACGTGAAGGTGCTGACCTTCAAGGACGTCAACGTCGAGGAGCTCGCCTCGCAGGACATCGACCCGCCCAAGGACTGACCTCTGCGCCGTCCCGGGCCACGAGCCGTCCACACCGGTCCCCGCAGGCGCTTCGTCCACAGGCCATCGACCGCAGTCGCCGACACCGTCGGTACGCCGCGGTGTGCTGGGTCCTCCCGAACCGGCCCACCTCGGAAGGCACCCACGATGGCTCGACCCGCTGCCGCTTCACCCTTCGCGCCCGACCCCCTCGCCGAGCACAACCGGCTGCTCGGTGAGCGCGGCGAGACCATCGCGGCCCGCCACCTCGTCCGGCGCGGCATGGTGCTGCTCGACCGCAACTGGCGGTGCGACGCCGGCGAGATCGACCTGGTCCTGCGCGACGGCAACGTGCTGGTGATCTGCGAGGTGAAGACCCGCACCTCGACCGCCTACGGCGACCCCCTCGAGGCGATCGACCAGCGCAAGGCCGACCGTCTGAAGCGGCTGGGCGCGCGGTGGCTGCGGCTGCACGACTGCCACCCCGACGACATCCGCATCGACATGGTCGGCGTCCTGGTGCCCCCCGGCCGTCCGGTCGAGGTCGAGCACGTCGAGGCGATCGGCTGATGGCCTTCGCGACGGCCCGCTCCCTGGCGCTCAAGGGTGCCGATGGCCACGTGATCGACGTGC
Source organism: uncultured Nocardioides sp. (assembly GCA_964503015.1). Lineage (GTDB taxonomy): Bacteria > Actinomycetota > Actinomycetes > Propionibacteriales > Nocardioidaceae > Nocardioides. The sequence goes on from CAZDAO010000241.1 coordinate 2,107, forward strand.
AGGTCGACGTCTCGCCCGGTCTGGTCAACACCACGATCGTGGGCCGCGTCGACAAGAGCCTCTCCGAGGCTCGTGACCGGGTCCGGATGGCGATCAACAACGACTGCGGTCGTTGGCCGGCCACCAAGAGGGTCACGATCCTCCTCGCGCCTGCCGACCTCCCCAAGGGCGGCACCCACTACGACCTGGCCATCGCGATCGCGGTGATAGCCGCCGACAAGAAGCACGAGGAGCTGACGGCCGACCTCCTCGAGGGGTGGGCGTTCATCGGCGAGCTGTCCGTCTCGGGTGCGCTGAGGCCCGTGCCGGGGGTGCTGCCGATGGTGATCGCCGCCGCGGCCCACGGCATCACCCGCGTCTTCGTCCCTGAGCCGCAGGCGGTGGAGGCGGCCCTCGTGCCCGGGATGACCGTGTTCGGAGTGCGCTCGCTCGCCCAGGTCTCGGCGGTCCTGCGCGGCGTCGAGGTCCCGGAGGCCGACCCGGTCGTCGGCCCGTCGGCGAGCCCGCTGGCGACCTGGCGCGGCGACGACCGGCTGGCCGACCTCGACCTGCGCGACCTCGACGGGCTCCACGACGTCCGCTACGCCGTCGAGGTGGCGGCAGCGGGCGGTCATCCGTTGATGCTGATCGGCCCACGCGGCACCGGCAAGACCTCGATCGCCGAGCGCATCCCGACCGTCCTGCCCGACCTCACCACCGAACAGGCGCTCGAGGTGACGGCACTCCACTCCGTCGCCGGGCTGCTCCCCGAGGGTGGCGGACTGCTCCGTCGGCCGCCGTGGTTCGCGCCCCACCACTCGGCCTCGGCGGCGAGCGTGCTGGGCGGAGGCACCGGCCGGGTTCGCCCCGGGCAGGTGAGCCTGGCCCATCACGGGGTCCTCTTCCTCGACGAGTTCCCGCACTTCCGCACCGACGTCATCGAGGCGATGCGGCAGCCGTTGGAGTCCGGCGAGGTGACCATCGCCCGCGGCGAGGAGTCGGCCACCTACCCCGCCCGGTCGCTGGTCGTCCTGGCCGCCAACCCGTGCCCGTGCGGCAACTTCCACGGGCTCTCCGGCGGCGCCTGCGAATGCACCGAGGTGCAGCGCGCCCACTACCGCCGCAAGCTCACCGGACCGATCCTCGACCGCGTCGACATCTGGATGGAGGTGCGCCCGCAGGGACGGCGCGCCGGGTCGTGGGCACCGGCCGCCGAGTCCTCGGCAGACGTCCGGGCGCGGGTCACCGAGGCACGTCAGCGGCAGGCGCGCCGCTACCACGACTGTGCCTGGCAGCTCAACGCGTCGTGCCCGGGGCCGGTCCTCGCCGAGCGCTGGCCGCTGGATCCCGACGCCCAGCACCTGATCGACCAGGAGCTGTCGGACGGCAAGCTCACCCGTCGTGGGCTGACCCGTGTCCAGCGGCTCGCGTGGACCGTGGCCGACTGCGCGGGTGCCGCACGCCCGGGTGAGCGTGAGGCCGAGATCGCACTGGCGCTCCGGTCCGACGACTCCGCGCGGACCCTTCCCGCCGGCCTGGTCCGGGTGGCGTCGTGAGCCGGCCGGGCCTCAGGTCGGTGCCGACCGAACCGGCGTCGTCGGCGACGCCTCCCGTCCCGGCGCCCGGGGGGCCGGTGCCCGACGCCGAGCGCCTCGCCCGCGTGACGCTGAGCTGCGGCGTCGAGCCCGGCGACGCCACGACGTCGTCCCTCGTCCGGCAGATCGGTGCCGTGCGCGCGCTCGACCAGTCGCTGTCGTCGACGAGCGGCTCCGGCGTGGGGGAGCGGCTCGCCGAGCGTCTGGCCGAGGTCGACCCGGCGCGGAGGCTCGACCAGGCGGCGAGGTGCGGCATCCGGTTCCTGGTCCCCGGCGACCCCGAGTGGCCGGCGGGCCTCGACGAGCTCGACGGGGCGGTGACGGACGAGGGCATCGGCGGCACCCCGCCGGGCCTCTGGGTGAAGGGCCCGATGCCCCTCACCGAGCTCGCCGCGTCGGTCGCCGTGGTCGGCTCCCGCGCCGCCTCGGTCTACGGCGTCGAGATGACCCGCCGCATCTGCGACCACCTCGCCCTCGCCGGCGTCCCCGTGGTGTCCGGCGGTGCGCTGGGGATCGACTTCGAGGCCCACGACGCCACCCTGGTCTCCGGTGGCGCCACGGTCGCCGTGCTCGCCTGCGGCGTCGACAGGGTCTACCCCGCGGCCAACCGCCGCCTCCTCCAGCACCTCGCGGCCGAGTTCGCTGTCGTGTCCGAGCAGCCGCCCGGGTCGGCGCCCACGCGTCCTCGCTTCCTGGCCCGCAACCGGCTGATCGCCGCCCTGACCACCGGCACGGTCGTCGTCGAGGCGGCGCTGCGCAGCGGGGCGCTCAACACCGCCGGGTGGGCCGAGCGCCTCAACCGGCAGGCGATGTGCGTGCCGGGACCGGTCACGAGCTACACCTCCCAAGGGGTCAACCACTACCTCCGGGACGGCCGGGGCACGGTCGTCACCAACGGCGCAGAGGTCCTCGAGCTCGTCGGGGCGGCGGGGGAGCACCTCCTCGAGGTCCCCCGCGGCGAGGAGCGCGCTCGTGACCGGCTCACCCCCACCGAGCGACGGGTGGTCGAGTGGGTGCCGGTGAGCGAGTCCGCGCAGATCGACTCGATCGCCCGGTTGAGCGGGCTCCACATCCGCACCACCGAAGGCGCGCTGCGGCGGCTGCAGTCGAAGGGCCTGGTCCGGTGGAGCGAGGAGGGGTGGCGGGTCGCGCCTGACGCGTGAGGCGGGTCCGCGCACCTAGGCTCGGAGCGTGGACGAGGTGGAGGTGACCGGCGCGGCGGGCGACGCCGCCCCGCGGGACACCCTCGGGGATCCGCTCGAGGCGTCGGGGTGCGACCCGGCGGCCGATCCGGTGGAGGAGCCCGGCCTCCCCGAGCCGATGGTGCGCCTGCTCGGCGACTACGAGCGGCACCTCGTGTCCGAGCGCGACCTGACGCCCCACACGGTTCGCGCCTACCTCGGTGACATCGCCAGCCTGCTCGACCACTGCGTGCGCCTCGGCGTCGTCGACGTCGTCGAGCTGGACCTGCGCACGCTGCGCAGCTGGCTGGCGCGCCTGCAGACGACCGGCTGCAGCCGTACGACGATCGCCCGCCGCGCGACCGCGGCCCGGGTGTTCACCGCGTGGCTCCACCGCACCGGAAGGCTGCCCACCGACCCGGGCGCCGCGCTCGGGTCGCCCAAGAAGCACAAGACCCTGCCGCCGGTGCTGCGGGCCGACGAGGCCGAGGCACTGATCCGTGCCGCGGCCGAGCTGGCCGACGACGGCACGCCGGTCGGAGTGCGCGACGTGGCGATGCTCGAGCTGCTCTACGCGACCGGCGTACGGGTGGGTGAGCTCGTCGGGCTCGACCTCGACGACGTCGACTCCGAGCGTCGCGTGGTCCGGGTGCTCGGGAAGGGGCGCAAGGAGCGCTCCGTGCCCTACGGCACCCCGGCCGGTCGGGCGCTGGACCGCTGGCTCCGTGTCGGTCGCCCCGCGCTGCGGGTGGGGGGCTCGGGGCCCGCGCTCTTCCTCGGCGTACGAGGACGTCGGATCGACCAGCGTGCGGTCCGTGACCTCGTCCACCGGCGCATCGCCGACGTCCCCGGCGCGCCCGACATCGGCCCGCACGGCCTCCGCCACACCGCCGCGACGCACCTCCTCGAGGGGGGTGCCGACCTGCGTTCGGTCCAGGAGCTGCTCGGGCACGCGTCCCTGGCCACCACCCAGCTCTACACGCACGTGACCACCGACCGCCTGCGGCGTGCCTACCAGCAGGCGCACCCCCGCGCCTGACCTCCCGCCACCCCCATCCGTCATGCGGATCCGCACCGGTGGGGTCGGGTTCGTCTGACGGATCGGCTGGGCGTGGGATCTGTCATGCGGATCCGAACC
>CAZDAO010000242.1:0-5976 GCA_964503015.1 uncultured Nocardioides sp.
CGCACACGCCGACCTTGAGGTCGGCCTTGGGCTTGCGGCCCATCTTGGTGCCCAACTCCACCATTCCGCCGACCCCGAGCTGATCGAGCGACTCGAACGGCGAGACGTCGAAGATGCCGTGCTCGAAGTAGCGGGAGAAGAACGCCGACTCCACGTCGTCGCGGGAGAAGCCCCAGGCCATCTGGGTGAGGTCGTTGGTGCCGAAGGAGAAGAAGTCCGCGGACTTCGCGATCCGGTCGGCCAGGAAGGCCGCGCGCGGCAGCTCGATCATCGTCCCGATGGCGATGGCGAGCTTCACTCCACGCTCCTCCTCGACTTCGGCGATCTGCTGCTCGATCTCGGCCCGGACGATGTTGAGCTCACGGACGCTGGCCACCAGCGGCACCATGATCTCCGGTCGCGGCGTGCCGTGGGCGGCCATCCGGTCGGCGGCGGCCTCGGCGATCGCGCGCGCCTGCATCCGGAACAGCCCGGGGATCTGGATCCCGAGACGGACCCCGCGGAGCCCGAGCATCGGGTTCTGCTCGTGGAGCCGGCGGACATGGGTGAGCAGCCGCGCCGCGTGCTCGTCGACCTCGCCGCGCTCCTCCGCCAACGCCACCTCCACGCTCAGGTCGGTGATGTCGGGCAGGAACTCGTGCAGCGGCGGGTCGAGCAGCCGGATGGTCACCGGGAGGCCGTCCATCGCCTCGAGGATCTCGGTGAAGTCCTGCTTCTGCAGGGGGAGCAGCTCGTCGAGCGCGGCCTCCACGCCGGCCTCGTCCTCGGCGACGATGAGCTGCTCCACCAGTGCGCGGCGCTCGCCGAGGAACATGTGCTCGGTGCGGCACAGGCCGATGCCCTGGGCGCCGAAGCGACGGGCCCGGGCGGCGTCCTCGGGGGTGTCGGCGTTGGTTCGCACGCGCAGCCGCCGGGCACCGTCGGCGTGGGCCATGATCCGGGCGACGGCCTGGGCGAGGTCGTCGTCGATCTTCTCGCCCTCGAAGTGGCGCACGACGACGGAGTCGGCCACGGGCACTGCCCCGGCGAACACCTCGCCGGTCGTGCCGTCGATGGAGATGACGTCGCCCTCGCGGATCGTCTCACCGTCGCGGACGCGGAACTCCTTGGCCTTGTGGTCGACGTCGAGCGACTCCGCGCCGCACACGCACGTACGACCCATGCCGCGGGCCACGACTGCCGCGTGGGAGGTCTTGCCGCCGCGGCTGGTGAGGATGCCGCGCGCGGCGACCATGCCGCGCAGGTCGTCGGGGTTGGTCTCCTTGCGGACGAGGATGACGTCCTCACCGCGATCGGCCCACTCCACGGCGGTGTCGGAGTCGAAGACCGCCTTGCCGACGGCCGCGCCGGGCGAGGCGTTCATGCCGGTGGCGAGCAGGGTGCGCTCGGCGGACTCGTCGAACCGCGGGAACATCAGCTGTGCCAGCTGGTCGCCGGTCACCCGGAGCACGGCTTCGTCCATCTGGATCATGCCCTCGTCGACCATGTGGACGGCGATCCGGAACGCCGCCTCCGGCGTGCGCTTGCCGACGCGGGTCTGGAGCATCCACAGCTTGCCGCGCTCGACGGTGAACTCGATGTCGCACATGTCGCGGTAGTGGCGCTCGAGCCGCGACATGATCGTCATGAGGTCGTCGTGGGACTTCCGGTCGATCTCGGCCATGTCGGCCAGCGACACGGTGTTGCGGATGCCGGCGACGACGTCCTCGCCCTGCGCGTTCTGGAGGTAGTCGCCGTACTCGCCCTGCGCGCCGCTCGCGGGGTCGCGGGTGAAGGCGACACCGGAGCCGGAGTCCATGCCGAAGTTGCCGAAGACCATGGCCTGCACGTTGACCGCGGTGCCGAGGTCCTCCGGGATCCGCTCCTGGCGGCGGTAGAGCCGTGCGCGGTCGGTGTTCCACGAGTCGAAGACGGCGTGGATCGCCAGGTCCATCTGCTCGCGCGGGTCCTGCGGGAAGTCGCGTCCGGTCTCGGACCTGATGATGCCCTTGAAGGTCTCCACGAGGCCGCGCAGGTCGTCGGCGTCGAGGTCGAGGTCGCTCTCGGTGCCCTTGGCCCGCTTCACCTCCTCGAGCGCCTCGGAGAACAGCTCGGAGTCGACGTGGAGGACCGTGCCGCCGAACATCTGCAGCAGCCGACGGTAGGAGTCCTGTGCGAACCGCTCCGACTCGCTGCGGGCGGCGAGTCCGCCGACCGAGGTGTCGTTGAGGCCGACGTTGAGGACCGTCTCCATCATGCCGGGCATCGAGAACTTGGCGCCCGAGCGCACGGAGACCAGGAGCGGGTCGTCGGCGTCACCGAGCTTCTTGCCCATCGCCTCCTCGAGCGAGGCGAGGTGGTCGGTGACCTCCTCGGCCAGGCCGTCGGGCTCGCCCCCCTCGCCGGACTCCTTGAGGGCCAGGTAGGCGCGACAGGTCTCGGTCGAGATCGTGAAGCCCGGTGGGACGGGCAGGCCGAGGTTGGTCATCTCGGCCAGGTTGGCGCCCTTGCCGCCCAGGAGGTCCTTCTGGTCCTTGCTTCCCTCTGCGAAGTCGTACACCCAGGTCATGGAGGCATCCTGCCTCAGCGACCGGACTCCGTATACGGCTGGGAGCCCTCGACCGCCGCGCGCACCCTCCTGGCGGTGAAGTCGGCCGCGAGCTGGTCGACCTCCTCGAGCGTGCAGAACCGCACGTCGCGGATCTCGCGCTCCTGCATGACCACCCCGGCGAGGACCGAGGTGTGGTGCGTGCCCCCGTCGAAGACCAGGCACACGGCGTCGTCCCACCCGCTCCATGCCGGCAACCAGTCGGTGAGCACCAGCCCGCCTGGCTCGATGTCGAGACCGAGCTCCTCCTCGACCTCGCGCTGCACGGCCAGCCGCGGCGACTCGCCCACCTCGACGACCCCGCCGGGCAGGTCCCAGTCGCGCTTGTAGGTCAGGCGGCACAGCAGGACACGCCCGTCCTCGTCACGCAGGAGCATCTGCGAGATCGCGCGCTTGCGAGGGAGGAAGGAGTTGAGCAGCGACCGGAAGCCCTCGGGGTGCTCCACGGGACGGTCCTCCCGCACCCGGGCGTAGACCACCCGGTCGGCGACCTCGCCGTCGACGGTGACGCCACGGCTGACGCCCTCCTTCAGGAGCCCCGCCCAGGTGGCCACCCGCTGCGCCACGCGGTCGTCGATCCTGACGAGGGTCTCGACGCGCGCGTGGTCCCCCAGCGCAGCGGCCACCTCCCGGCGCAGCTCGTCGACGCTCGGCTCGCCCCGCCACTGGATCCTGGCCACGCCCTCGGCCACGGTCGTCACGTTGATCGGATCGCCCACCCGGCCACCCTAACGAGCCCGACCGAGCCGGGTCGCGCGCCGCCGGTTCATCAAGGTATGTCGATGAATGGGCACTTCCCACAGTCAATTGACGCAGGGAAGTGCGGGCTCGCCTGCATACCTTGATGAACCGTCATCAGCGGCGCTGTACGCCGTCAGCTGGCCGCGGACATCAGCCGGCGCACGCGCTGGGCGGTGTGGCTCGGTCGGGAGAGGTCGGACCAGACGAGTCGGACCATCCAGCTGGCGGCGACCTCGCGGAGGTCGTCCTCGCGGCGCTTCTCGAGGAACACCACCTCGCCGGGGTCCTGGCCGTCCTTCAGCAGGCGTCCGTACTTGACCTTGCCGTCGAACTCGCCGAGCCCGCGCAGGCGCGGCCACCCCCAGTCGCAGCGCCCGACCAGGCGTCCGCCGTCGAAGACCTCGAACTGGAGGACGGGAGCGGGAAGGTGCTCGACCCAGAACAGCCAGAGGCCGCGGGACTCGCCGACCGACTCCGCCTTGTCAGTGGCCATCCTGACCGGCACGTGGAGGTGGCGCATCCGCGGCCAGTGCGCCATCAGGTCGAACTGGTTGCCGAGGTCCGTGACCGTGCACCTGCCGCGATGCAGGGCGGAGTTCATCATCACGAGCGCCGACTCGGGACTGGCCGTCGATCCTGCCTCGAGGACGCAGCGGCTGGGGGACAGCACCCGGAGTCCGTCGACCTCGGACACCTCGTGGTCCGCCACGAAACCCTCGTGGTGCACCACGTCGCCCTCCACCCGCCCCGCCCCGCCGTCCAGCCGTGTCACGTGTACGCGCTCGAGCGACACGCTCCAGAGATCGATCTCGTGTGCGACGCATCCCGATGCGTGGCTCAGCGCGACCGCGTCGCCGAGGGAGTCCAGCACGGCGCGACAGCGCATGAGGTGTCGCTCCTCCTCGGTCGCGGCGTGCCACACGTCGGGGAAGGTGTAGTAGCCGCGTCGGATCCTGAGCCACCGGCCGGCACGGTGCTCGCGCGTCACCGCCCGGTCGTCGTACCCGGCCTCACGAGCATGAGCACGCGTGAAGAAGCCGAGCTCGAGGCAGATGGCGCGCAGCGGGTCGTCCATGTACGGAAGCCTCGTCAGCACCCGCGAGGACGGCATCCCGACCCGGTGCGGGCTGGGGACAGCTCACGGACGCGGCAGCCTGTGGACGACTTCTGGCTGGGGTCTGCGGCCCGCCGTGATGACGTTTCACCAAGGTATGCAGGTCAATGGGCGCTTCCCACGATCAATTGACCATGGGAAGCGCCCATTCGTCGACATACCTTGATGAACCAGCGAGCGTCAGGCGTCCTTGCGGAACCACACGGTGGCCAGAGGCGGCACCACGATGTCGGCGTAGGCCGGCTGGCCGTGGTGCTCGCCCTCGGTGGACGTGATGGAGCCGAGGTTGCCGACGCCCGAACCGGTGTAGGACTCGGCGTCGGTGTTGAGGACCTCGGACCAGGTGCCGGCCGACGGCAGGCCCAGCCGGAAACCCTCGTGCGGCTGGCCGGCGAAGTTCGCCACGCAGACCAGGTCGGGGTGCCCGGGGGAGCGGCGGACGAACGAGAAGACGTTGCGCCCCGCGTCGTTGGCGTCGATCCAGGCGAAGCCGGCGGGGTCGTTGTCGCGGCCCCACAGTGCGCCGGTGTCGGCGTAGACGGCGTTCATGTCGCGCACCATCGCGTGGACGCCCGCGTGCTCGGGGTGCTCGAGGAGCCACCAGTCGAGCTCGCGGCTCTCCGCCCACTCCGACTCCTGGCCGAACTCGCACCCCATGAAGAGGAGCTGCTTGCCGGGGTGGGCCCACATGTAGGCGAGGTACGCGCGCAGGTTGGCCAGCTGCTGCCAGCGGTCGCCCGGCATCTTGCGCAGCAGCGAGCCCTTGCCGTGCACGACCTCGTCGTGGCTGATCGGCAGCACGTAGTTCTCCGCGTAGGCGTAGACGAGCGAGAACGTCATCTGGCCGTGGTGGTGGCTGCGGTAGAGCGGGTCCTTGGAGACGTAGTTGAGCGAGTCGTGCATCCAGCCCATGTTCCACTTGAAGCCGAAGCCGAGCCCGCCGTCGCTGGTGGGCCCGGTGACGCCGGGCCAGGCGGTCGACTCCTCGGCGATGGTGACAATGCCGGGGACCCGCTTGTAGACGGTGGCGTTCATCTCCTGCAGGAACTGCACGGCCTCGAGGTTCTCCCGGCCGCCGTGCTTGTTGGGCGACCACTCGCCGTGCTCGCGGGCGTAGTCGAGGTAGAGCATCGACGCGACGCCGTCGACCCGGAGCCCGTCGGCGTGGTACTCCTCGAGCCAGTAGACAGCGTTGGCGTAGAGGAAGTTGCGGACCTCGTTGCGCCCGAAGTTGAAGATGTGGGAGCCCCACTCCTTGTGCCAGCCGCGCTGGGGGTTGGGGTCCTCGTAGAGCGGGGTGCCGTCGAAGCGCGCCAGCGCCCACTCGTCGGTCGCGAAGTGCCCGGGCACCCAGTCGAGGATCACGCCGACGCCGGCCTGGTGCAGGCGATCGATCAGCCGCTTGAGGCCGTCGGGGTCACCGAAGCGGGAGTCCGGGGCGAAGTACGACGTCACGTGGTAGCCCCACGAGCCGCCGAACGGGTGCTGCATCACCGGCATGAACTCGACGTGGGTGAAACCGAGGTCGGCGACG
>CAZDAO010000243.1:0-5971 GCA_964503015.1 uncultured Nocardioides sp.
TCTCGGACAAGGCGCTCGACGTCACGGACCACGACGCGGTCTTCCGGGTCTTCGAGGAGTTCGCCGAGGAGCTCGGCGGGCTCGACCGCGTCGTGGTCAACGCCGGCCTAGGCAAGGGCCAGCCGCTGGGCACCGGCCGCTTCGACGCCAACAGGCAGACCGCCGAGACCAACTTCATCGGCGCGCTCGCGCAGACCGAGGCCGCTGCCGCGATCTTCCGCCGGCAGGACCGCGGTCACCTGGTGATGGTGTCGTCGTTCTCCGCGCTGCGAGGGATGCCCAGGAACATCACGACCTACGCCGCCACGAAGGCCGCCGTCGCGCACCTCGCCGAGGGCTTCCGCGCCGACGTGCACGGCACGCCGATCAAGGTGACCGTCCTCTACCCGGGCTACATCGTCTCCGAGATGTCGGGCACGTCCGCGAGGACGCCGCTGATGACCTCGACCGAGAAGGGCGTGCGCGCCATGGTCGAGGCGATCGAGAAGGAGAAGAAGTCCGCCCGCGTCCCGGCCTGGCCGTGGGCGCCGCTGGGCGTCGTGGTCAGGCACGCCCCGGTCGGCCTGCTGCGCCGGATGAGCTGACGTGCTCGACGTCCGCAGCATCACCCGCTCGCGGTGGGGCGGACGGGCGTCTGGTGCGATGGCGCGCCTCAACGCGCGACACCCGTGGAGCCACAACGACCACTTCCACGGCTGGATCCTGTCCCGCCTGCCGGACCGGCGACGCCGCGCGCTCGACATCGGCTGCGGGCAGGGCGAGCTCCTCGCCGCGCTGGGCTCCTCCTTCGACGAGGCCGTCGGCACCGACACCGACGCCGGCATGCGCGCAGCCGCGGCGGCACGCTGCTCTCGTCTGCCCTCCGTCCGCGTCACCGACACCCCGCTTCCTGAGCTCGAGGGGCCGTTCGACGTCGTCACCATGATCGCGGTCCTGCACCACCTCGACGTCGAGCCCGCCCTCCGCGACGTACGCCGCCTGCTCGCCCCCGGCGGCCGCTTCCTCTGCGTCGGGCTCGCGCCGCCGGCGTCTGCTGCCGACCTCGCGTGGGACCTGGCGTCGATCGTCACCAACCCGCTGATCGGTTTCGTGAAGCACCCCTGGCCGTCCCGTGAGCCGTCGGCTCCCCCGCCCTACCCGGTCGCCGACCCGACGCTCTCCATCGCCGAGCTCCAGGCTCTCGCCGAGGCTGTGATGCCGGGTGCGCGCATGCGGCATCGGCTGGGCTTTCGGCACACGCTGGAGTGGACGGCTCCCTGAGCCCGCGCCCAGCGCGCTCAGTCGCGGCGGAATGGGCTAGGTAGGGCTGCCACCGATACGCGCAGCAGTCCCAGCCGCCGGGCGTTCCTACTGCACCGGCTGGCTGCGGTCGCTAGCAACGAGACCCGACCGGGCCTGGCGGCCATGGCCGCAGAACTGCAGACCTCCCTCCGGGACAGATGGGGAGCAGTGCCACTCGAGCTGGCCCCCGCGTTCCGCCGCACGAGGTAGCGACAGCCTTCATCGACCTCATTCGAGCGATGCACGGGCGTCGGCAGATCCGCACACTCCTCGTCGGCAGATTCGGACGTTCCGAGGGAACGAGTCCCTCGACCGGCAGTGCCCGGCTACCCAGGGACTGGGGCGTCTCGTAGTGGCGTGTTCAGAGCGCCCAGGTTGAGACCCAGGCGTCGGTGGCGCCCGGGTCGCCGTTCGACATCCACGACACGACGACGTGGCCTCTGGCCGGGTCATGGTCGAGGTCTGAGACGAAGTGGTCGTCGCTGGGGCTGTGCCACAGCCGGCGGCCCTTCCAGTCGTAGGACACCACTCGCCGACCTGCCACGACCACAACCTGTCGTGTCGTGTCTAGCGCCACGTGACCGCGGCCGTCGTTCTCGCCGCGAGCTTCCTGCCGGACGCGATGGATGAGCTGGCCCTTGGAGTTCATCACGCGCAGGTCGAGACCCCCGCTGTGCCCCTGCGTTGTTGCGACGATCCGTCCCGACCTACCTGCCACAGCGAGGTCGGTGACCGCGGCGCCGCGGCGCCCATCTGTCCAGGTTCGTTCGAATGACTTCTTGCCGTTCGCCTTCCAAGAAGCCACGTGTGCACGACCTCGGTACGTACGCGACCCGTTCGCGCGAGTTCGGACCTGCTCGGATGAGCCTCCGAGGTAGACCCGGTGGCTCGTCGAGTCGACGACCAACGCTGCGACATGGCCCCCGCCGCTCGAGTGTTCGAGGGTGCGGCGCCATTGGCGAGTCCCGTCGTCGTTGAGGGCGACCACGATGCTGTGCGAGCCCCTCTTGGTTTGCTGCGTGCCGGCGAGGTACCACCGGCCGCGCTCAGGGTCGACGGCCATCGCCTCCAGCGTTGCGGCCCTGTGCCCTCCGACCTTCGTTCGGGCGTCCACTACGACGTTGCCGGCGCGGTCCGTGCACGACAGGACCCACACGGGTGTACCGGCATGATTGCGGTGCGGCTGCTCGGCTGTCGCGTGGCAAGCACGGCCGGTGTGAGGATCAACCACCAAGTCGGCCACGCTTCCACGCTTGGCAAGGGTCTTGCTCCAGCCCAGCTCACCGTCGAGGCCGACCGAGTGGAGGTACACGTGGCCCGGCGCCTCGATCGACACCACCGCGCGGTCACCGCCGGGGTCGAGTGCGAGGTTCAGAGGGTAGGACCCTCCGGGCCCCGCGAGCCCGGTCTCCCATGTGGTCTGGCCAGTCGACCCGTCCATCCGGCGCAGGCGACGCTTGAGGGGATGGTCGGAGTTGTGGACCAGCGTGAGGACGTCGCCGGTAGCCGGGTCGACCACTGAACCGCCGATCCACTGCGTGGTGTCAGGGTCCGCGATTTCGAAATCCGCCGTCCACGTCGGTGCGCGTTCGTCGACCGTGGCGGTGTGCCCAGGAGCTGCTGCAGCTGCAATGAGGACAGGCGTCACGGCGATGGCGCGGGCGAGGGAGGTCGGGCGGGTCAGGCGCAACGTGTCTCCTGAGGTGGTGGGGGCGGCAGAAACGGTCTGTGAGCGATGAGACGCGTAGAGAGGTGAGATTGTTGCTCAGCGGTGACAGGGGGGCGCGACTCGGATGGCCGTCGGGTCGACGATCGCGTCATTCGCCGCAAACCGCGTGCGCGTCCAAGGTCAGATGCCAGCGCGTGCGTCCCCGGCAAGCGGCGCAATGTCGCGCCCCGGACGGTGCGCGGCGCAATGACGCTCGTCCCAGAAGATCTCGATGTTCGACGTGGCCCCGAGCAATCTTGAGCCCGGTATACGGAGGCCGAGATCCTTGATTCCCCGATGGTGGACTTGTCCACGCTCGGAACCAACCGCAACACGGACATACCCTGAGGACTTGGCCCCCTCGTCGCGGTGCGGGTTGGGAGAAGTTGAACTTGAGGCGGGCACGTGGCTTGCCTTGTGCTGAGTTGGCTGGCCCGACTTGAGTCAGCAGGGGCGACGGCCATGAACGACAGCGGCTGGGTCGCAGGCTGGCTCGGCAATTCCTACGACGGCGATGCCGTGCTCTGGCGCGACACCGGTCCGCCCCTCGACCTCGGCGTCCGCGGGTCGCCCGTAGACATCAACGAGGGCGGAGACGTGGTCGTCCAAAACTACGAGGGCCGCTGGGCCGCGGCGTTCACATGGAGAGATGGAACGCTTCGTAGGCTCCCCGGGACTCGGTCGCATCCCGCTGTCTACGTCACCGCTATCAACGATAACGGCGTAGTCGTCGGCTCCGTATCCGGGCGACGGGGGAACGCCCGCGCCGCCATCTGGCGCAATCGAAAGCTCCGCGTGCTAGCGCCACCCCCAGGCGCCCCAGCCGGCTCCTACTTCGGTCAGGACATCAACAACAATGGGCTAATGCTCGGCTGGGCCGGTGCAGCTCCCGATCCTTATCCGTGGTGGCGTGCCGGCGGGCGATCCGGAGCAATGTCCACCGATGCCGGCAGAATCGCCCGCGGCTTTGCGACGCACGTGGACGACCGTGGACGTGTGGTGGGCTTCGTCGCACCGCGAGGCGAGGACTACCCACGCGGGCCGACTATCAAGTGGCGCAGCGTCCACTCGGCACCGAACAACTTCCTCAAGCGGGGTTTCCAGGTCAACGGTGTACACCCAGACAGCGGCTACGTGGTGGGCAGCACGGGCCAAGCGTTCCTCACGCACCTGTCGAAGACTCGAGCCACCCTGCTGCCCGACCCACCCACCCTCGGCGAAGGACTCCCCGTTGACTCCACCGAGGCCTTCGACGTCGCAACCGGACAGAACGCATACGCACCCAATGGTGGTGTCAGCGTGGTGGGCACGGCGCACTTCGGTTCCTTGAACTCTGAGATGAGTGATCGGGCCGTGATATGGACCTGCGCCCCACACAACCGGTAGCGCAGAACGAGAAGGACGCCCATCACTCATGTCGCGCACCCGGATGTAGTGCGCTCGTTCTCATCGACCATCGACAAATTTGTGTACTCATCGTGACGGTTCAGAGTCCCCGACACGCGGCGGTGGGACACGCCCGACCTGGGCGGTTCGCCCGCCCTCACGTCCGCATCACGAAGGTGACCTTGTTGTCCGCGTGGATGGTCATGGCGTAGTGGGGGTCGTGGGCGAGGCGGTGGTGGCGGGGGCAGAGCAGGCGTCCGTTGGTGAGGTCGGTGCGGCCGCCGCGGGACCAGGGGTTGTCGTGGTGGGCGTGGCAGCCGGAGGCGGTGGTCTCGCAGCCCTTCGCGGTGCAGCCGCCGTCGCGCAGGCCGAGGGCGATGCGTTGGGCCTTGGTGAACAGCCGCCGGGTCCGGCCCAGGTCGAGAACCCTGCCTTCGCCGTCGAGGACGGCGGGGATGATCCCGGCCTCGCACGCGAGCCTGCGGGCTTGGGCGGCGGACATGCGGGTGCCGTCGTCCAAGAGTGCGGTGGCGTGCTCGCCGAGGAGCTGCTCGAGGGTCATGGTGATGACGATGGTGGCGTTGACGCCTGCGGTGGTCGGGGTGGCGTCGAGGGGGTAGCGCTCGATGTACTCGATGAGCGCCTCGCCGAGACGACTGCGCAGGGGCTTCCAGGCGCCGGTCTCGTCGCGCAGCTCGGCCTCGGTGTGGCGGGCGGGGTTGGCCAGCGCGAGGAGGTGCCGCTTGAACATCGCGCCAACGTGGGACGGGAGGGAGAACCGGCCGTGGCAGCGACCGGTGCCGTCGTCGACCATTTCGAAGTCGGCCGTCGCGACGGCGCGGGACTCCTCCTTCGCCAAGGTGGCGGCTTCCTGTGCCTCGCCGAGCTCGGGGGCGACGACGTCGAGGATCCGCCGGCCGATCCGGCGCAACGCCTTCGAGTCGTGCTCGACCGCAGCGGCCAGCAGGTGGTCACGCGCCTGCGCCCGCATGTTGGGGTCGATGATCCGGGTCACCCCGTCGCCGGTGCGGACGGACGTGGGGATCGCGTCGACCGCGGCGACGATGACCCGGGCCTGCTCCACCCGCAGCTCGCCGGCAGCCAGCGCGGTGGCGGTGGGGGCGTGCACGGGCTCCTCCAACGCGCGCGCCAGCCTGCTCAACCTGGCCGCGTCGGCGTGCGTATGGCGGCTGCGCCCGGCCCACCACTGGTGCACATGAGGGGCGCCGGTGGCGTCCTGGAGCCGCCGTCGGTCGGCCTCGGCCACCACCCGGCACACCTCACGGGTCAGGCGACTCGACGCACCGGTCAGCTCGTCGACCAGCCGGACCACGTCCGCGTCTGCGAAGCCTCCGAGGGATACCTCACCCACCTCGGCCAGCTCGCTCAGCGACGCGTGCACCCGCGCCAGCACCTGCTCCACCAGCGGCGACGCCTCCGTTTGCGTGCCCGGCGCACGCCACCCACCCTCCCAACCCGGGTGGGGCTGCTCTGCAGGTACGGCGCTCACTGACTGACCCTCCCGCGCCCTCCTGGGCGCGCCGACAACTACGGACGGGGCCAGTAACAGTGAGGTGGGTTCAGCCGGATCATCGG
>CAZDAO010000244.1:0-5949 GCA_964503015.1 uncultured Nocardioides sp.
GATGGCCGAGCCGGTGTAGGGGGCGAGGTACTTGAAGCCGGCCGAGTCGGACGCCGGGGAGGCCACGATGGTGGTGTACTCCAGGGCGCCGGCCTCCTCGAGGGCGCCACGCACGGAGGCGATGGTCGAACCCTTCTGGCCGATCGCGACGTAGATGCAGCGGACCTGCTTGTCCGGGTCGCCGGACTCCCAGTTCTGCTTCTGGTTGATGATCGTGTCGATCGCGATGGTGGTCTTGCCGGTCGCGCGGTCGCCGATGATCAGCTGTCGCTGGCCGCGGCCGATCGGGGTCATCGCGTCGATGGCCTTGATGCCGGTGGCGAGCGGCTCGTGCACCGACTTGCGCTGCACCACGGACGGGGCCTGGAGCTCGAGGGCGCGGCGACCGGAGGTCTCGATGTCGCCGAGACCGTCGATCGGGGTGCCGAGCGGGTCGACCACACGGCCGAGGTAGCCCTCGCCCACGGGGACCGAGAGGATCTCGCCCGTGCGGCGGACCGCCTGGCCCTCCTCGATCTTGTCGAAGTCACCCAGGACGACGACACCGATCTCGCGGGTGTCGAGGTTCAGGGCGATGCCCAGCGTGCCGTCCTCGAACTCGAGCAGCTCGTTGGCCATGACCGAGGGCAGGCCGCTCACGCGGGCGATGCCGTCGGCCGCCTCCGCGACGGTGCCGACCTCTTCCGTGGTCGCCGACTCGGGCTTGTAGTCCGACACGAAGCGCTGAAGCGCGTCCCGGATCTCGTCCGGACGGATGGACAGCTCCGTCATTTCACTCACCTGTTTCTCTGGGTCTGCTCGAAAGAACTTGTGGGGTCTGTGGATCTGGTGGGTCAGCCGGCGAGCTTGCGCCCGGCGTCGTCGAGGCGGCTCGCGACCGTCCCGTCGATGACGTCGTCACCGATGTCGACCCGGATGCCGCCGAGGACCTCGGGGTCGACGACGAC
Source organism: uncultured Nocardioides sp. (assembly GCA_964503015.1). Lineage (GTDB taxonomy): Bacteria > Actinomycetota > Actinomycetes > Propionibacteriales > Nocardioidaceae > Nocardioides. The sequence continues at coordinate 948 of CAZDAO010000244.1, forward strand.
GTTGAGGTGCACCGTGCGGCCGTAGGTGCGCGAGAGCACCGCCTGCAGCCGCTCGCGGTCGGCCTCGGCCAGCGGACGCGCGACGCGCACCGTGGCGACCCGCTGCTCGCGGACCTCGGCGGCGACCTTCTGGTACTCCTCGAGGGCCACCCCGACGGTGCGGTGGCTGCCCGAGAGGGACTGCTGCACCAGGGTGACGGTCGCAGGCAGCGCCTTGTCGGCCAGCAGCCCGCTCACCAGCGCGGACTTGTCCGCACGGCTCCGGGCCGGGTCGGACAGCGCCTGGCGCAGCTCCGGGCTGCCCTGGACCAGCCGGCCCACGGCGAACAGCTCGTCCTCCAGACGGTCGGCCTGGTCGGCCGCGGACCGGACGACGGCGACCACGCCGAGCTGCTCGAGGGCGTCGGCGAGGTCGCGCCCCGCGGTCCACCGCTGGGCAACCGCAGTGGTCACCACCTCGAGCGCCTCGTCCGACACCTTGCCGGCCAGCACGTCGCGGACCAGCCCGGCCTTGGCGTCGCCGGGGACGGACACGTCGGTGGCGACCCGGCGCAGGCCCGGTTCGGCGCGGAACAGGTCCGCCGCTCCGAACAGGTCCTGACCCACCTTGCGCAGGTCGCCCGTGCCGGGCAGCGCACCGGCTGCCGCGGCGTAGGCGTCTGCGGACGCACCTCGCATCATCAGTTGACGCTCCCCGACGTGGTGCCGTTCTGGGCCTCCAGGTCGGCGAGGAAGCGCTCGACCACGCGGCTCTGGCGAGCCTCGTCCTCGAGGCTCTCGCCCACGATGCGACCGGCGAGGCCGGTCGCGAGCGAGCCGACCTCGGCGCGGAGCGAGGTGACCGCCTGCTGGCGCTCGGCCTCGATCTGGGTCTTGCCGTGCTCGACGATGCGGTTGGCCTCGGCCTGGGCCGCCTCCCGCATCTCCGCCACGATCTGGGCACCCTGCTCACGCGCCTCCTCACGGATGCGCGCCGCCTCGTGCCGCGCGTCGGCGAGCTGCTTCTCCAGCTCGGCGAGCTTCGCGTCGGCCTCGGCCTGCTTGGACTCCGCCGCGGCGATGCCACCCTCGATCGCCTGCGTGCGCTCGGCGAAGGTCTGCTCGAAGCGCGGAGCCACGAACTTCCAGATGAGGAACAGCAGCAGGCCGAAGACGACCAGCGACAGGGCAGCCTCGACGGGCACGAAGCCGAGCGGGTTCTCCGGGGCGTGGCCGCCCTCGGCGGGCTCGCTTCCTTCCGCGAGGAAGATCAGATTCTGCATGGCAGTCCTTCGTCAGTCGTGCAAGCGGGTCGTGTCAGAGGACGAACGCGAGCGCGATACCGATGATGGCGAGCGCCTCGGCGAGGGCGAAGCCCAGGATGGCGATCGACTGGAGGCGGCTCTGGGCCTCGGGCTGACGGGCGACGCCGGAGATGTAGGCGGCGAAGATCAGGCCGATACCGACACCGGGGCCGATCGCAGCGAGACCGTAACCGACCATGTTGAGGGAGCCTTCCACGGCTTTTTCCTTTCGGTTGGTGAAGCGTGGGCTCTGGGTTGAGCCCGGGGTGGAGCTTCGGTGTGAATCTGGGGGTGGATCTGGGGGTGGATCTGGGGGTGGATCTGGGTGGAAATCTGGGGGTGCGCCCGGGAGCGCGGTGCTCAGTGCTCGTCGGCGAGGGCGCCGGAGATGTACATCGCGTTGAGCAGGGTGAAGACGTAGGCCTGCAGGAACTGGACCAGGAGCTCGAGGAACGAGATCGCGATCGCGAGGACCCAGGCGAGCGGGCCGGCGACGTAGCCGATGCCGCCGTACTCGATCAGGAACAGGCCGCCGGTGGAGAACAGGATCAGCAGCAGGTGGCCGGCGAACATGTTGGCGAACAGACGCAGCGCCAGCGTGACCGGGCGGACCAGGATGTTGGAGAAGAACTCGAGCGGCACCAGGAGCGGGTACATCACGGGGCTCACGCCGCTCGGCACGCTCTGGAGCTTGAGGTAGCCCAGGAAGCCGTGCTTCTTGATGCCGACGGCGTTGTAGATGACCCAGCTCAGGCCGGCCAGGGCGTAGGCCATCGACGCGCGCGAGAACGTCGGGAACTGGATGAGTGGGATCGACGCGAACGCGTTGTTGATCAGGATGAAGAAGAAGAGCGTCACCAGGTAGGGGACGAACTTGATGAAGTCGTGGCTGCCGATGATGTCGCGGCCGATCGAGTTGCGGACCATGCCGTAGGCGCTCTCGCCGGCGAACTGCAGGCGGCCCGGCACCAGGCTGGTGCGGCGGAACGCGGCGTAGAAGAAGGCGAACACGATGACCGCACCGAGGACCAGCTGGACCATGGGCTTGGTGATCGCGACTTCACCGATGTGACCCAGCGCCTGGTCGGAGAAGTCGAAGCTGTTGGGGCCCGGGGCGACGAACTCGCCTCCGGACTCAGCCATCGTGATGCCGATCATCGAGTCAGTCTCCTACTGGCTTGCCTTGTTGAACCGTGCGTATGTCATGTAGATCCCGAAGCCGGCACCGAGCAGGATGCCGATGGCGACGAGGAAGCTCGTTCCGAGCCACCGGTCGAGTGCCCAGCCGACGAGCCCGTAGACAGCCACACCCGAGACGATGTAGCCGAAGGCGTGCCAGGGGTCGCCCTTGGGGGAGTCGTCGGGTCCGGCCGTCGGGGGAAGTTGTCCAGCCATCGCGGTCCGCACACTAGCAGCGGATTCGGTCATCGCTCACCCCCGGGGTGGTCGACCAGATCGTCGCCGTGGGTGACGTCGGGAACGGCGTCGGGGCCGGCCTGCTGACCGAGCTCGTAGGCGGGGATCCGCTGGCGCGTGGCGGTCACCAGCTGGCCGACCACCCAGAGCAGCGTCACCACGATCACGGCGGTGGCGAACCAGCCGCGCGAGAGGTCCTCGGCGCCCACGCCGGCACGCTCGATGGCCGCCACGCAGAGCGCCAGGACCAGGAGCTGGAGGGCGTACGTCATGAGCGCGACCAGCAGCGAGGCGGAGGGCATCATGCGGGCGACGACGCTCACCACGGCCACGCCGCAGGCGAATACCGCGAGCGTCAGCACTCCCCCGCCGGCGGCTCCCACCACGGCGGCGCGCCCGTCGGCCAGGGCTGCGACGACCACGAGGACCAGGACCGCGGCGGCACCTGCGGCCAACGCGCCGAGGAGCGGGGAGAACCCGGTGCGGGTGTCCTGCGTCGACTCGGTCGTCATGGCGGCGGCCTGTCCGTTGTGGGGCGGTCTCTGACTGCTCGTGAAAACTATCACAAAGTCCGGGACCGGCTCCAATCAGGGCCCCGGGGAGTGCTCCTGGCGCTGGCGCTCGTGCTGCAGGGCCGACGATGCCTCATCCGCGTCGTCCGCGCGAACCTCGACGTCGTCCGCGGCGGGCGGTTCGGCACGGCCCTCCACGACCGCGTTCTCCGGAAGCCCCGTGTTCCCGAGTCCTGTCTTGGGAGGCCGGTGCATCTTCGGCAGCACGAAGGTCATCAGGATCGTCAGCGCGAGCATCGTGCCGAGGCTCCACCAGACCAGGACCGTGTCGAACAGGCTCACCAGCACGGCGCCGGTGGCGATGGTGAACGCCCACATCCACATGATGAGGACCGCGCGGCGCTGGGAGTGGCCGATCTCCAGGAGCCGGTGGTGGAGGTGCTGCTTGTCGGCACTCATCGGCGACCTGCCGGCCCGGGTGCGGCGCACGACGGCCAGCACCATGTCGGCCATCGGCACCATCAGCAGCGCGATCGGCAGGAGCAGGGGCAGCACCGTGACGAACAGGCTGTTGCCCGCCGTGCTGGGCATCCCGAAGAACTGGCCCGTCAGGGTCAGCGCGCTCGCCGACATCACGAGGCCGATCAGCATCGACCCGGAGTCGCCCATGAACAGGCGCGCCGGGTGGAAGTTGTGCGGCAGGAAGCCCGCGCAGGCGCCGGCCAGCGCCGCGCTCAGCAGCGCACCCGTTGTGGCGAGCGTGAGGTTGCTCTGGGCCGAGGCGAAGTAGCAGTAGAGGAAGAAGGCGGCCGCACCGATGCCGACCACGCCCGCGGCGAGACCGTCGAGGCCGTCGACGAAGTTGACGGCGTTCATCGTCCCGATCACCACGACCAGGGTCAGCACGGCGCTCTGGGCGTCGTCGAGCGAGAAGAGGGTCCCGTCGGGGCTCGGGAAGTAGTAGAACCGCACGCCCATCGCGAACAGGAAGCCGGCCGCGAGCACCTGCCCGCCGAGCTTGGTGAGCGCGTCGAGGTCGTAGATGTCGTCGATGACGCCCACGGCGCACACCAACGCACCGGCGAGGAGCACCACGCCCGCGTCCTTGAAGACGAAGACCTCGCTGCGGCCGCCGAGGAACGGCAGCTCACGCGCGACGAGGTAGGCCGCCGAGAGCCCACCCATCATCGCCAGGCCGCCGAGGTAGGGGATCGGCTCTGCGTGCACGTCGCGGTCGCGGACCGCTGCCACCGCACCGGTGCGCAGCGCGATCTCCCGGGCGATGACGGTGAGGAGGTAGGTCACCGACAGCGCGACCAGGAAGACGAGGAGGTACTCCCGCACGCGGCCTAGCCCTCGTCCGCCAGCACGACGCCGTGCTCCTCGATCGCCGCGTTGAGCACGTCGAGCGAGAGGGCGCCCAGGCGCAGCACACGCCCCTCCGGGACGGTGACGTCGACGATCGTGGACGCCTCGCCGCCGGGCGAGGTGCCCCCGTCGACGATGACGGCGACCGCGTCGCCGAGCATCTCCTCGGCCTGGTCGGCGTCGGTGGCGGCCGGGCGGCCGGTCAGGTTGGCCGAGCTGACGGCGAGCGGGCCGGTGCGCTCGAGGACCGCGAGCGCGACCTCGTCGTCGGGCATCCGCACCGCGACCGTGCCGCGGGTCTCGCCGAGGTCCCACATGAGGGACGCCTGCTGGCGGCAGACGAGGGTGAGCGGCCCGGGCCAGAACCGCTCGACCAGCGTGCGCGCCCACGGGGGCACGCCGTCGGCGAGCGCGTCGAGCGTC
>CAZDAO010000245.1:0-5939 GCA_964503015.1 uncultured Nocardioides sp.
GCTTGCCGGCCGCCTCCTCGGCTACCCGCGCGTCGGGCTGGCCACGCTGGTGGAGACCGTGCTGGGCCAGCGGATGCGCAAGGAGCACTCCGCCGCCGACTGGTCGACCCGCCCGCTGCCGAAGCCCTGGCTGGAGTACGCCGCGCTCGACGTCGAGGTGCTGATCGAGCTGCGCGCCCACCTCGCCCGGGAGCTCGAAGAGGCCGGCAAGGCCGAGTGGGCGCGCCAGGAGTTCGACCACCTGCTCGGCTTCGAGCCCGCGGTCCGCAACGAGGCGTGGCGCCGTACGTCCGGGGTGCACCGGTTGCGCGGCCGACGCGCCCTCGGCGCCGCCCGCGCGCTGTGGGAGGCGCGCGACGCGATCGCCGCTGAGCGCGACGTCACCCCGGGCCGGATCCTGCCCGACTCCGCCATCGTCGTCGCGGCCACCGCGATGCCCACCGACCGTCGTACGCTCCTGGCCACGCAGGGCTTCCACGGCCGCGGCGCCAGCCGCTACGCCGCCAGCTGGGTGGAGGCGTTGCAGCGGGTCCGTGCGATGTCCGAGGACGAGCTGCCGACCCGCGCCCCCCGCGGCGACGGACCGCCTCACCCCCGCACCTGGGCCGACCGCGACCCGGTCGCCGACCGGCGCTTCAAGGCCGCACGCGAGTCGATGCTCAACCTCGCGGAGGCCCACCACCTCCCGGTGGAGAACCTCCTGACGCCCGACTACCTCCGGCGGCTGATGTGGGCGCCGCCCGCGACCCGCGAGCCAGCCGCCCTGGCCGACGCCGTCCGCGCCCAGCTGGCGTCGTACGGCGCCCGGCCCTGGCAGGCCGAGCTGGTCACGGGAGCGCTCGTGGGCGCGATCCTGGGCGCCGAGGCGGAGTAGCCCCGCTCACCCGGTCGGCGACTCCGACGACTCGCTGGGTGATTCGGAGGGCGACTCGGAGGGCGACTCGGAGGGCGACTCGGAGGGCGACTCGGTGGGCGACTCGGTCTCCTCGGGCGAGAGGACGGTCCGCGAGGCCTGGTCGATCTGCTCGGTGGTCAGGTCGAGGTCGAGCACGCCCGGCGCGGTGACCAGACGCTCGAGCAGCGGGGTCACCACCTCCACCAGCTCGTCACGCCGGTCGATGAACGGCGGCACCTCCATGTAGCGGATGCTCGCGTTGAAGACGTCGGCCTGCGAGGGCTCGAGCGTCGGGGCGAGGAACTCCTCCGACGACGCGACCTCGGTGTTGGCGGGGACGATGTAGCCGGTGGAGGCGACCGTGGCGATCGCGGCGTCGGAGACGGCGTAGGCGATGAAGTCGGCCGCGTCGCCCTGGACCTCGGACCCGCTGGACAGGCACAGGCCGCTGATGTCACCGACGGTCGCACGGGTGTCGATCGTCGGCATCGGCAGCACGTCGAAGTCGAGGTCGTCGGCGTCGCGGAGCTCGGGCACGAGGTTGCGGAACCCGGCGATCATCGCGAGCTCACCGCGCTTGAACAGCTGGACGGGGGTGGCCCGCGCCAGCTGTGCGTTGGTCGGCGTGACCGTCGGGTCGCGCAGGATCGCGAGCGTCTCGCTGAGCGCCTCGCGGGTGTTGTCGTCGGAGAAGGCCAGCGAGGTGGGCTCGCGGTCGTCGTCGAAGACCTCGCCGTCGCCGGAGTAGATGAACGGCGCCAGGCCCTGGAGCGTGGGGTCGATCCACACGCCCCGCTTGTCGCCCTTGCGGGACGCGAACTGCGCGGCCGCACCGAACTCCGCCAGTGTCCAACGGTCGCGCTTGCCCTCGTCGTCGGCGGTGGGGACGTCGTAGTCGCGCCGCTCCATCTTGTCGAAGTCGACCATCTCGGTGTTGTAGTAGATGACCATCGGCGAGACGGAGTACGCCATGCACTGGAGCTCGTCGTCCATCGCGAAGGCGTCGACGGCGTCGATGGAGAACCGGTCCCCGAAGTCCACGCCGCGCTCGTCGAGCAGCAGACTGACGGGCTGGAGCGCATCGGCCTCGACGAGCTGGTCGAGGTCGATGCGGGAGGTGAGGAACGCGTCGGGCGCGTTGCCGGCGAGCACGTCCTCGAGGGCCGACTCGTGGTCGGGCCACGCCTTCAGCGTCACCTGGCGCGTGCTGGAGGCGGAGTTGAAGGAGTCGACGACGCTCTGGAAGGCCGCGACCTCCTCCTCGCTGCCGTAGGCGCCGAAGGTCACCTGGCGCGGCTTAGCCGTGGGCTTGCCGGTCTTCGTCGGCGAGGTCGACGGCTGGGTCTCCGGCTCGGCGTCGCCGGTGCACGCGGCCGTGGCTAGCGCCATCGTCAGGGCGCAGCCGACCAGGGAGAGACGTCGCAGCAGCACGCCGAAACCCTAGGGCATCGGCCCAATCGCCGGGCGGCACACGGCGCGGGCCCGGACGGGATGAGACCTGCGCCTCAGCCGGGGAGGGCCCGGACCGCGGCGACGACGGCGTCGAAGACCGCCCGGTCCAGCGCCGCCCCCTCGCGTCGTACGCCGGCCGGGTCGAGGTGGATCGGCCGGTCCAGCCGGACCTCGCTGGGGCGGCCCTGCGAGTCCCACCCGCCGGTGCCCACGTCCATCCAGTACCGGCCGTGGCGCGCCTCGTCCTCGGCGTCGCGGTCATGGTCCTGGCTGCTGAGCATCAGGCCGGTCCACCCGTCGCCCTCGACGTCGAGGACCAGCACCGGCCGGTCCTTGCCCTGGCTCGGGTCGTCCTCGTAGGGCACCCAGGCCCAGACCACCTCGCCCGGGTCGGGCTCGCCGTCGATCTCGGGCTCGTAGGTCGCCATGCCGCGAGACTAGACCGGGGCGGGAAGTGTGTGAGTGCGCCGGACCGGGAGCGCCTCACGGCGCGTGGCCGCTCGTAGCGGCTGATTTCGGGACCCGGGGCTGCCACAGCCCGACGCACTCGAGGACCATTTTAGTCCGCTAGGCCAGCGCGTTGGCGATTTCCCCGTGACCGGCGGCCTCGAGCTGCTCGGACAGCACGAGCATGCGGGCGATGTCGTCGTGGCTCGAGGCGCCCAGGGTGGCCCGGCCGGCCGCGACCACCCGCGCGAAGGCCGCCGCGCGGAACAGGGTGACCGCGAAGTCGCCCCGCGCGATGCCGCGCAGCACCTCGTCGACCATCCGTCGCAGCTCGTCGGGGCCGGGCGGGTCGGCCACTCCGGCGACGACCCGGGCGACGTCGGCGCGGCGCTGGCCGGCGTCGTACTCCTCCGCGACCCCCTCGGGGTCGGCGTGCACCCAGGCCCGGAGGACGAACAGCCGCCACAGGCTGCCGGCGAGGGTGTCGGCCGGCGCGCCGGACCAGACCTCGGCCAGGGTCTCGAGGCCCTCGCTCTCCGCGAGGTGGACCACCCGTTCCGCGAGGGCGGGATCGTCGGACTCCCGTGCCCCACGGACCAGGATCGTCGCGGCCAGGTCGCCCGCCTCCCGCACCTTCGCCGGATCGGCGCCCCCGGCGATCTCGGCGAAGAACCCGTCGCCGGGCGTCATCGGGCGGTGGTGGGTGCGACCGGTCATCGCTCCAGACTAGGCGGCCGACCCCGCCTCGCGCCGCAGGATGCGCGTGAGCGCGGGGACCACCACACCGGCGGCGAGCAGGTGCAGCGCGACGAGCGTGAGGCTGGTGCCCGGGCTCGCCCCGACCATGAACGGCGGGACCAGCGACAGGGCCGTCAGCACCACCGTCGTCCGCACGAACCACTCCGCAGGCCGCCCGCTCCCCCGCAGCAGGGCCAGGGCCAGCCCGACACCGACGAGGGAGAAGACCCCCGTCACGAAGGCCACCCCTGACACCGGGATCGTCTCGCCGCCCTCGGGCACCGCGAACGTCACCCCGCCTGCCCGGCCGAGCGCGGCACCGGTCGCCGTGGCGGCCATGGCCACGGCCGTGGCGACCAGGCCCGTGCCGGCCACCCGCCCGAGCCCGCGACCCGTCGAGGTCCGCGTCGCGACCACGGTGTCACTCATCGCCGGCCTCCAGCCGCTCGGGCAGCCCGAGCCGCGCGAACTGCTCGGCGTCGAAGATCGTGACCTCGGTGACCGCGCCGCCGCTGATCCGCAGCACGTCGATCGTCAGCGGGAGGTACGCCGCCTCGGCGTCGTTCCACAGGTAGTAGGCCACGGCGGGCTGCCGGTTGACCGCCGTCGCGACGGGACGGAACCCGGTCATCTGCGGGTAGCCGTCGGCCGTCCAGCTCGCCAGCACCGCGTCCCGGCCGACGACGAGCCCCTGCGTGGGCGGCATCGCGAACCGGACGTCGTCGCGCAGCATCGTCGCGAGCGTGTCGACGTCCGCGGCCACACTGGCCTCGGTGAATCGCCGGACGAGCTCGCGGTTGGTGACGTCGTCCTCACCGCCCGTCCACTCCTGCCGCTCGGCGGGCAGGTGCTCGCGCATGCCGGCGCGGGCCCGCTGGAGCGCGCTGTTCACCGAGGCCACGCTGTCGCCCAGCAGCTCGGCGACGTCCTTGGCCGGCCAGCCGAGCACGTCGCGCAGGATCAGCGCGGCCCGGGCGCGGGGCGCGAGGTGCTGCACCGCGACGACGTAGGCCAGCTCGATCGTCTCGCGGGCCACGGCGAGCGCCTCGGGCTCGTCGGCGCCGGAGGCCGGCAGCTCGTCGAGGAGCCGGTCGGGGTAGGGCTGCAGCCACCGCACCTCACCGCCGGTCGCCGCCTCCGGGCGACGCCTGGCGAGCAGGTCGAGGCAGGCGTTGGTCGCGATCCGGTAGAGCCAGGCCCGGAAGGTCGAGCGGCCCTCGTAGGTCTCCCGCCGCCGCCACGCCCTCAGGAACGTCTCCTGCACGGCGTCCTCGGCGTCCTCGAAGGAGCCGAGCATGCGGTAGCAGTGCACGTGCAGCTCGCGCCGGTGTCGGTCGGCCAGCGCCCAGAACGCCGGCTCGTCGATCCCCTCCAGGTCCGTCACGTCCCGCTCCTCCACCTGTGTGCTCATCGTCCATCCTCTCCGTCTCGTGTCCTGACACACGTATGACGGCTGCGGGCGGCAGAACTCATCACTCAGGCGCGGTGCCGGCCCGTCCGCGGGTCGGGACCGTCGCGCAGGGCGGCGAGGTCGACGAAGTCGCTGCACGCGTCGCGGATGTCGAGGGGCGTCGACGGTGGCCCGGCGACGACCACGGCGAGCCCCTGCTCACGCAAGCGGAGCACCACCGGCATCGAGGAGCCGACGTCGCCGACGAGCACGACGCCGTCCGCGGCGGAGTCGGCCGCGAACTCCGGGGCGTCCATCGCCAGCGCCACGAGTGCGGGGTCCTGGGTGCTGCGGGTGCGGAACTGGTGGCGCAGCTGGATGCGGTGGCGGCGCAGCACCGGGAACCAGGGGGCGACCCCAGCAGCGGACCAGTCGGCATAGGCACGCACGACCGCGACGTCACCGAGCTCGGCGAGCACCCGCGACAGCGGGGGCCACGCCTCCGGCGCCACGGTCTCGGCATGGATCAGGACCCCCAGCCGCACCTTCCCACCCCTCTCCCCCGCCCCTCTCCGCTGCGTAGCCTAGGGCGGTCACCGCGGTCCGGGCTCCCCCAACTGGGGTAGGTCCGTGGGCTAGACCGCGGTGCCCATGACCTTCCGGATGCGCTGGTCGCTGACCTTCTCCCGCGTGCCGAGCTGCTGGGCGAAGAGCGAGACGCGGTACTCCTCGAGCAGCCAGCGCGCGCCGCGCAGGTGCTGCGGCAGCGGCTGCCCCTCGGGAAGCGCGGCGACGGCGTGCAGCCAGGCCTCCTGAAGCGTCGACACCTGGTCCATCAGCTGCCGGTCGCGGGTCACCTGTGCGTCCAGCCGCTCGCGCCGGTGGGTGACCGCGGCGAGGTAGCGGGCGAGGTCCCTCAACCGGGAGGCACCCGCTTCCCCGATGAAGCCGGGCGCCATCAGCCGGCCGACCTGGGCCCGCATGTCGGTGAGCGCCGGCAGCGTCATCAGGTCGGCG
>CAZDAO010000246.1:0-1159 GCA_964503015.1 uncultured Nocardioides sp.
GGGCCGCGTCGAGAAGGCCCTCAAAAGGGTCGACGGGGTGGTCACGGCCACGGTCAACCTGGCGAACGAGACCGCGGTGGTCACCTACCAACCGCAGACCACGTCCACCCAGACGATGACCGAGGCGGTCGTGAAGGCCGGCTATACCGGCACCCCGCGACCTACCGCCAACGCCTCGGCCTCCGCCGACACGAACGCTTCCCCCGCCCCCCAGAGCGCCCCTGCGACGCGACCCGAGTCCGGTGCAGCGGGTGACCAGGTCGACGAACTCGACCGGCGCCGCGACCAGGAGATCGCCGCACTGAAGAGGCGCTGGCAGGTCGCGCTCACCACTGGCCTGGGGCTGATGGCGATCATGTACGTACCGATCCACCTGGACACCATGGACTGGCTCATGCCCGCCATCTTCGTGGTCGCCACGGTCGTGCAGGCCTGGGCCGGCGCAGACATCTACAAGGCCGCCTGGGCCGTGGCCAAGCACCGCGGCACCAGCATGAACACCCTCGTCGCGCTCGGGACGGGCGTCGCCTACGGCTACTCCGCGTTCGTCACGTTGTGGCCCGGCCTCGCCGAGAAGTGGGGCCTGCCCCTGCACGTGTACTTCGAAACGGCCCTGGTCATTGTCGCACTCGTCTTGATGGGCCGCTGGCTCGAACTGCGCGCCAAGAAGCGCACCGCCGCCTCCATCAAGGCGCTCGTCGGGCTCGTCCCCACCACCGCCCGGGTTGTCACCCGTCACCCCGACGGACACCTCACCGAGACCGACCTGCCGTTGGACGAGGTGGGGGTCGGTGCCGTCGTCCGGGTCCGACCCGGAGAAAAGGTCCCCCTCGACGGCACGGTTGTCGAGGGCGCCTCCAGCGTCGACGAATCGATGCTCACCGGAGAGTCCGTGCCCGTCACGAAGACCGCCGGCAACACGGTCATCGGCGCGACTCTCAACGGCACCGGCAGCCTCTTGGTGGAGGTCACGGCCACCGGCGCCGACGGCACCCTCGCGCAGATCGTCCACCTGGTCGAGAACGCCCAGGGCTCGAAGGTCCCCATGCAGAGGCTCGCCGACACAGCGGCCGCCTGGTTCGTCCCCGCGGTCCTGCTGGTCGCCGCCGCGAACTTCGTCCTCTGGGCCACGCTGACCGGAACCGGGACCGGTGGGTCC
>CAZDAO010000246.1:1169-5911 GCA_964503015.1 uncultured Nocardioides sp.
GGTGGGTCCCTCACCCTGGCCATCAACACCACCGTCGCGATCCTCCTCATCGCGTGCCCCTGCGCGCTCGGTCTGGCCACCCCGACGGCGGTCATGGTTGGCACCGGCAAAGCCGCCGAGCTCGGCATCCTCATCGGAGACGGCGAAGCGCTGGAGACCACCCGCCGAGTCACCGCCGTGGTCCTGGACAAGACGGGCACCATCACCCGAGGCCGCCCCGACCTGACCGCCGTGCACACCACCACCTCGTGGGCGCACCGCCGCGACGAACTCATCGCCCTGGTCGGCGAAGCCGAAGCCGGCAGCGAACACCCCGTCGCCGCCGCCATCACCGCCCACGCCACCCACCACGGATCGCACGACGGGCGCATCCGTACGACGTCGTTCGAGGCCGTCCCCGGGCATGGCATCATCGCGGCACTGCGGACCACCGAGGGCGAGCGGCAGGTCCTGGTCGGCAACCAGGCCCACATGAGGGCCCAGCAGATCGATACCGCGCCGCTGGCCGAGACCGCTGCGGAGGCCGCTGCTCAGGGCGGCACCCCGATGTACGCCGCCGTCGACGGGCAGCTGGCCGGCCTGTTCGTGGTCGCCGACCCGATCAAGCCGGAGTCGGCCGACGCGATCGCCCAGCTCAAAGCGCTAGGCCTCGAGGTGTGGATGGTCACCGGCGACAACACCGGCACCGCCCACGCCATCGCCACCCAGGTCGGCATCGACCACGTGATGGCCGAAGTGCTCCCCGCAGACAAAGCCCACCGGGTCGCCTCCCTCCAGGCCGCCGGGCACACCACCGCCATGGTCGGGGACGGAATCAACGACGCCCCTGCCCTCGCCCAGGCCGACCTTGGCATCGCGATCGGCACCGGCACCGACGTCGCCATCGCCGCCTCCGATATCACGCTGGTCGGCGGGGACCTGCGCACCATCGTCTCCGCCATCGCGTTGTCCCGGCGCACTGTCGCCACCATCAAACAGGGCCTGGCCTGGGCATTCGCGTACAACGTGCTGCTCATCCCCGTCGCGGCCGGCGCCCTGTATTGGTGGCACGACCTGCTCCTGGACCCGGTGCTGGCCTCGGCCGCGATGGCCATGAGCTCGGTCAGCGTGGTCACCAACGCGCTGCGGCTGCGCCGCTTCACCCCGCCCGCCACCGTGGCCGAGCTCGAGCACCCGCCCCTGCGCACCCGGGCCAGCCAGTGGGCCTACCTGGCCACCGTCGCCGTCCTCGCACTCGCCCTGGGCGCCGGGTTCACCGCCGCGTCCCGCACCGACGCCGCCGAGCGCGGCATGAACGGGCTGCTCGCCTGGTCCGAAGGCATGGGCATGCCCATGCGGCCCGCCATGTCAGTCATGGAGGAGACCGAAGTCGAGCCGATCACGCCCAACGACGCCGGCCTGAGCGTGACCGTCGACGGTCCGTCCCCGATCGTGCCCGGCCAGCCGACCACGCTGACCGTGTCGGTGCGCGACACCGAGACCGGCGAGCCGATCGAGGACCTGGTCCGCACCCACCAGGTGTGGATGCACCTCATCCTGACGCGGGCCGACCTCGGCACGTTCGCGCACATCCACCCAGAGCCGACCGGCACGCCGGGAGTGTTCGCCGTGACCGCTGAGTTCCCGACCGGGGGCGACTACACCGCGCACATCGAGTTCCGGCAGCAAGGCCAGATGACTGACGTGCTCGCCACGAGCCCGCTGCAGGTCGCCGGTACTGCCCCGGCACCGGTGCGGGTGCCGACCGATGACGTCCGCACTCAGGTGGAGGCGGGAATTCGAGTCGACCTGCACGGCGACGCCGTCCTCGTCGACGAGAGTGACCTGCACTTCGAGTTCACCGACGCGACCACCGGCGAGCCGGTCGACGACCTCCAGCCCTACCTCGGCGCCGCTGGGCACGTCGCCGTCATCTCCGCCGACGGCACACGGTTCTCGCACCGGCACGCGGAAACCGTCGACGACCAGGGCCGGCCGGTTCTCGCCGTCCCCGGCACCCAGTTCGGTCCCGACCTGGGGCTACACGTCCGGTTCGAGGAGCCCGGCGCCTACCGGCTGTTCGCCCAGTTCCGGCTCGCCGATGACCATGTCATCACCGTCCCGTTCGTCATCCACACCGACGCACCGCACAGCGAAGGCGACCCTGATCCCCACTGACCGGGCCTCTCCTCGCGCGTGCGGGAAGGTTGCTCGCGGTCCCCGGACCGCGAAGGCTTCAACTCAACCCAGTCCTTGAGCGAGCCATCTCTCTGCCCACCGCACGGGCACTGGGCGCGCTTCAGTGGTCCCTTTGCCCGCGACCAGTGCCAGGTCGCCCCGTTGTCGGTGGACTCGTACGTACCGATGCCGGTCGTGATGGACAGCGGCAGGACAGTCGGGGGCAAGCAAGATGCGAGACCGTCAATGCATGACCAAGGCGGCCATATCCAACAAGGCGGTGATCCACATGAACACGATCACGCATACAACCAGTACGGAGCCGGACCCGTGATTCTCCGGACACGGTGTCCGGGCTCGCCGGACACTCCGGGATGCTTCAGTCGACGGGTCCGACGCCGAGGACCCGCATCGCATCACCGCACCTCAGAACCGCATTTCACAAGTTGCGCCACAACCTCAACATGTGACGTCATCGGGAAGAGGTCGAAGGCGCGGATCGCGGTGAGCTCGTAGCCGTGCTCGGCGAAGATCGCGACGTCCCGTCCCAGCGCCGCGGGGTCGCAGGCGACGTACGCCACCGCACGCGGGCGGCGGTCCACCACCTGCTCGACCACCGCGCGCCTGGCGCCCTCGCGGGGCGGGTCGAGGACGACGAGGTCGAACGGCTCGTCGAGCTTCGCGCGGAGGACGCGGTCGGTCGGTCCGCACTCGACGGCTGCGGACTCCAACGGGGCGAGGTTGGCCCGGGCGTGCCGGCACGCGGTGCGGTCGGCCTCCACCGCGACCACGCGGGACCCGGTCGCCTCTCCGACGAACCGCGCGAAGAGGCCGACGCCCGCGTAGAGGTCGAGTGCCCGCTCCCCCGGCGCGGGCGCGAGGAGGTCCATGACGGCCTCGACCAGCACGCGGGGTGCCTCGGGGTGGACCTGCCAGAAGCCGTCGGCGGCGACGGAGAACTCCTGGGTGCGGCCGTGGGCGGTGACGGAGTGGACGAGGTCTCGTGACGGGCGCTGGGCGCCCTCCTCGAGCAGCGCCTCGCGCTCGACGCCCGCCTCGGCCTCCGGCAGCGCGGCGACGTCGGTGGGACGGGTGCCCTCGGCCGCGATCAGGCAGTCGTCGATGGCCACGAGGTCGTGCGAGCGGTGGACCCGCATCGCCGGGCGGCCGTCCGGGAGGACGGCGTACCGCTGCCGGGTGCGCCACCGGAGACCGTCGTCCGGCCGTCCCCCGACCGGCACTGCCTCGACGGACAGGCCGCGCACCAGGTCGGACGCGGGGTCGAGGCGGCCCAGGCGGACCAGCTGCTCGCGCACCACGGCGGCCTTGAGCTCGCGCTGGGTGGGTACGGCGACGTGCTGGAAGTCGCAACCCCCGCACCGGCCCGGCCCGGCGTACGGGCACGGCGGCTCCACACGCTCCGGGGACGCCTGCAGCACCGTCACGGCGTCGCCGCGCCAGAAGCGGTCGCCGTCGCTGCCCTCGGTGACCTCGACGACGACGCGCTCGCCGGGCAGGGCGTGGCGCACGAACACGACCCGCGACTCGGGCTCGGGAAGCCGGGCGACGCAGTGCCCGCCGTGGGCGACGGGGCCGACCTCGACCTCGAACCGCTCCCCGACCCGGGACCGGCCGCGTGCCTTGCGGGGCCGGTTGGTGCGGCTCATGCGTCGTCGACCTGGCGGGGGCTGCGTGAGGCGACGCGGCCGCGCCGCAGGTCGCCGGCGTGCACGCGGACCTCGTCGCGGGCCTCGCGCTCACGCGCGATCTGGGAGGAGCGCAGCTGGTAGGGCACCGAGATGACCATGACGCCGGGGGTGAACAGGAGGCGGCCCTTGAGCCGGAGCGCCGTCTGGTTGTGGAGCAGCTGCTCCCACCAGCGGCCGACGACGTACTCGGGGATGTAGACGGCGACGACGCCGCGCGGGCTGGCGCGACGGATCTCCTGGGTGTACTCGACGATTGGCCGGACGACCTCGCGGTAGGGCGAGTGGAGCACCTTGAGCGGGATGTCGAGGTGCCGCTCGTCCCACTCCTCGAGGAGCCGGTTGGTGGCCTTGGCGTCGATGCTGACGTAGATCGCCTCGAGGACGTTGGGGCGGGTGGCCCGCGCGAACGCGAGGGCACGCAGCGTCGGCTTGTGCAGCCGGGAGGCGAGCACGATCGCGTGCACGCGGGTCGGCATGACCTTGTCCTGCTCGTCGGCGGCGAGCTCGAGCTCGACGCGCTCGTAGTGGCGGCCGATCGCCTTCATCACCAAGAAGAAGGCGCCCATCGCCAGGATCGTGATCCAGGCACCCGCGAGGAACTTGGTGATCAGCACGATGACGAGCACGACCGCGGTCATGCCGAGGCCGAAGGTGTTGATCGCACGCGAGCGCATCATCCGGCGCCGCGCAGCCGGGTCGGTCTCGGACCGGAGGTGCCGCGACCAGTGCCGGATCATCCCGAGCTGGCTCAGGTTGAAGGAGACGAACACGCCCACGATGTAGAGCTGGATGAGCTTGGTGGTCTCGGCGTCGAAGATCCAGATCAGCAGCATGGACATGGCGGCCAGGAAGACGATGCCGTTGCTGTAGGCGAGG
>CAZDAO010000247.1:0-5902 GCA_964503015.1 uncultured Nocardioides sp.
CAACGACGACGAGGCGCAGGAGAAGGTACGCCGCGCCGAGGCCGGCGGGCGTGCCGCGGAGCGGGCCTCCTGAGAGGTCCCGCCACGCGACCGCTAGGGTGAGCGCACGAACCACACGGTTCGTGCGCTCACCTGTTTTCTGTCGGCGTGTGGAGGGTGTGGATGCCGGTCTGGGAGTGGATGCTCGACATCGTCGGGCTCGTCCTCCTGCTGGCCCTGCTCTACGGCATCTCCCTCATCGTCCGGCGCCGGTTCCTGGCGCGCAACGGCGGCACCTTCGAGCTCAGCTACCGCGCCCGCACGGAGCACCCCGGCCGCGGGTGGCTGCTCGGCATCGGCCGCTACTCCGGACAGTCCCTGGAGTGGTTCCGGATCTTCTCGCTCTCCCCGCGTCCCAAGCGGGTGTGGGCACGCGACCACCTGGAGTACTCCGGCCGGCGCGCGCCTGCCGGGGCGGAGGAGATGTCGCTGTACGACGGCCACGTCGTGGCCTCGTGCCACTACGCCGGCGAGCCGCTCGAGATCGCGATGAGCGAGGCGTCGCTCACCGGCTTCCAGGCCTGGCTCGAGTCGGGCCCGCCCGGCACGGACTGGAACCGCCGCTAGAGGTGAGGACGGTCAGGCGGGGGCCGGCCCGGTCGAGGCCCCGATGTGCAGCTCCACCGGGAGCAGCACGTCGTCGACGTCCTCACCCTCGACCCGGGCCAGCGCCGCCACGGCCGTGGCCCGACCCTTGTCGGCGATCGGCTGCACCACGGTCGTGAGCTCCAGGTCGAGCCAGGGGGTCGCGACCCCGTCGAAGCCCGCCACGCTCAGGTCCTCGGGGACCCTCATTCCGCGGCGCCGGGCCTCGATGACCACGGCGGCTGCCTGCACGTCGCTCTGGCACACCACGGCCGTCACGTCGGGCCCGGAGTCGAGGTGGCGCGCGGCCAACGCCTGCGCCGCCTCGTGGTCGCTCGGGCACGCGCCGATGCTGTGGGCGTCCGGGTACACGCCACGGATGCCGGCCTCGCGTTCGCGCTGGGGGTGCGACGGCTCGAGGGTCAGGAGCGCGACGCGGCGGTGTCCCAGGTCGTGGAGGTGCTGGGCCAGGGCGGTCGAGCCGCCGCGGTGGTCGATGTCGATGAAGGTCGCGCCAGGCCACGCGGGACCCTCGACGACGACCATCGGTACGTCGCGCGCCACCAGGTCGTCGTACGCCGCCCAGGTCTCGCGACCGCAGTTGTCGTAGATCACCGCGTCGAGGGGCACCCGGCCGTGCTCGTCGCCGTCGGCCATCAGGAGCAGGCCGACGCCGGCCTGCTCGAGCACCTCGGAGACGGCGTCGAGCATCGGGAGCGCCGCAGGATCACGGAACGCCGTGCTCAGACGCCCCACGGCGATCCCGACGACGCCGCTGCGACCCTGACGCAGGTTGCGGGCGAGCGGGTTGGGTCCGGCGTAGCCGAGCGAGGCGGCGGCCGCCAGCACCCGCGCGCGGGTGGCCTCCGAGACCGGCTTGTTGCCCGAGAAGGCGAGGGACGCCGTCGACAGCGAGACCCCGGCGGCGGCTGCCACGTCGGCGAGGGTCGGCGTGCGAGTTGTCCCGGACACGGGGGAGAGGTTAGCATCGAATCGATTCGATCGAAACGTTTCGCCGTGGTGTGCGGCGATCCCGCGAGGAGTGCCCGTGCCCACGCTGACCGCCGCCCGCAACGCCGTCGGGCTGACGTTCTTCCTCAACGGGCTGGTGTTCGCCAGCTGGGTCTCGCGGATCCCCGAGGTCAGGTCGAGCTTCGAGCTGTCCAACGGCGGGCTCGGCCTGGTGCTGCTCGCCATCGCCCTCGGCTCGGTGCTGGCCCTGCCGACCAGCGGCGCGCTGATCAACCGGTGGGGGACGGTGGTGATCGTGCGGTTCGGTGCCGCAGCGGCCACGACCGGCATGGTCGCTGCGGCACTCGGCCTGGGGCACGTCCTGCCCGTCACCGTCGCGGGACTCTTCGTCTACGGCCTCGGCATCGGGGTGTGGGACGTGGCGATGAACGTCGAGGGGGCCGAGGTCGAGCGCGGCCTCCGGCGCACGATCATGCCGCGCTTCCACGCGGGCTTCAGTGGCGGCACGGTCGTGGGCGCGCTGCTCGGCGCGCTGCTGATCGAGCTGTCCGTGCCCGCCGTGGTGCACCTCGTCGCGATCGTCGCGCTGTCGCTGCTGCTGGTGGTGAGGACCTCGCCGTCCTTCCTGCCTGTCTCCGAGTCCCACGACGAGCACCCGATCTCCGCCGCACGAGCCTGGCTGGAGCCGCGCACCCTGCTGATCGGGGTGATGGTGCTCGCGCTCGCCATGACCGAGGGCACCGCCAACGACTGGCTGGCGGTCGCGCTCGTCGACGGCCACGACGTGTCCCACGCGGTGGGGGTCGCCGGCTTCGCGGTCTTCGTCCTCGCCATGACCGCCGGTCGCTTCGCCGGCACCGGGTTCATCGACCGCTTCGGACGGGTGGCCGTGCTCTGGGGCACGATGGTCCTCGCCGCCGCCGGCGTGCTGCTGATCGTCTTCGGCGCCCACCCGGTCGTCGTGGTGGTCGGCATCGTGCTGTGGGGGGTGGGTGCCTCGCTCGGCTTCCCGGTGGGCATGAGCGCCGCTGCCGACGACCCCGTGCGGGCGGCCGCGCGGGTGAGTGTCGTCTCGACGATCGGGTACGCCGCCTTCCTCGCCGGTCCGCCGTTCCTCGGCTTCGTCGGCGACCAGGTCGGCACCCTCAAGGCACTGCTGGTGGTCGCGCTCCTGCTGCTGCCGGCCGCGCTCGTCGTCCCCTCTGCGCGCGAGCAGCGCAGCGAGGAGCCCGCGCGGCCCTGACCGCTCGACGAGGTCAGCGACGCGCGCGCTTGTCGGCGTACATCGCGGCGTCCGCGATCGCCTCGGTCTCGCCCATGGTGCCGACCTGGTCGAGGGTCGCCGACCCGATGCCGGCGGAGAGCCCGGCGGCGGCCAGCTCGGCGCGCAGGCGGGCGACGACCGTGGCGACCTCGTCGGCCGTGGTCTGGGGGCAGAGCACGGCGAACTCGTCGCCGCCCAGTCGCGCCACGACGTCGGTGTGCCGGCAGCTCGACCTGATCACCTCGGCCGCCCGCTGGAGCATCGCGTCGCCTGCCGCGTGCCCGTCGGTGTCGTTGACGTGCTTGAGCCCGTCGAGGTCGAGCACGATGATGCCGGCGTGGTCGCCGAGGCGGTGGTGCCGCGCCTCCTCGACCTCGCACGCGCGCCGCCACGCCCGTCGGTTGCGCAGCCCGGTGAGCGCGTCGGTCTCCGCCTCCCGCAGGGTCGCCTCGAGCTGTCGCGACAGCCACACGGCCTGGGCGTCGAGGTTGCGGACCATGGACAGCATCTGTCCCAGCAGCTCGAGCTGTGGTGCGACGTCGAGGAGGGCGTCACCCTGCACCGAGGTGTCGATGCCGCACACCGTGCCGAACAGGGTGTTGTCCTCGTTGAGGAGCGGGATGCCGACGTAGCTGGCGACCGACAGGTCGCGCGCCGCCGAGTTCGCGGCGTACGCCGGGACCCGGGACACGTCGGGCGCGACGCGCGGCCCGTCTCCCTCCCACATGGAGTGGCACACCGAGTCCTCCCAGGACGGGCCGTCGCCCACGGCGAGCTCGAGCTGGTTGGGGGTCACGTCGAGGTAGACCTGTCGCCCGTCGATGACGCGGGAGACGGTCCAGAAGTCCATCGGGACCTGCTCCTGCAGGTAGTCCAGCACCAGGCGGGTCGCCTCGTCGAAGGTGGACACCCCCGACATCGTGGGCATCGCCCTCGGGGCATGGGTGGGCTCCGCGGACACGTCTCTCCTCCGAGCTGAATGGGACCGGGCTGCACCATTGTGGGACATCACGGCCCGGTCCCGGGCGGGAATGGCCTCCGTGGGAGGTCGTCAGCGTTCGCCGCCCGGCACCCACAGCACGTCGCCGTTGTGGCGGTTGGCGTGCCGGGCGAGGATGAACAGCAGGTCCGAGAGGCGGTTGAGGTAGGTGATCGCCAGGGGGTTCATGGTGGCCTCGTGCTCGGCCCACGCCACCCACGCCGCCCGCTCCGCACGGCGTACGACGGTGCGCGCCACGTGGAGGTGGGCCGCGGCCACGGTGCCGCCGTTGAGGATGAAGGACCGCAGCGCCGGGAGCGACTCGTTGTAGTGGTCGCACCACGCCTCGAGGCGGTCGACGTAGTCCTGCTCGACCCGCAGCGGCGGGTACTTCGGGTCGGGCACGACCGGTGTGGACAGGTCGGCGCCCACGTCGAAGAGGTCGTTCTGGATCGTGGTCAGCACCGTCACCACGTCGTCCTCGAGCCCGCCGTCGGTCGCGGCGTGCGCCAGTGCCACCCCGATGTGGGCGTTGCCCTCGTCGACGCACGCGTAGGCCTCGAGCCGCGCATCTGTCTTCGCCGTCTCGCTCATGTCGCCGAGACGGGTGCGCCCGGCGTCGCCGGTGCGGGTGTAGATGCGCGTCAGGTTGACCATGGCTCGACCCTAGCGGGGAGCGACGGGGGCGCTCGGCGACGCCCTGGCGACGCCCTGGAGGAGGACTCGCCGAAAAGGTGAGGCATCGATGCAACCTGATCGGGTACACATGCGTCGTAGGAAGTGACAGCGGTCACGGGCCTGGCGTCGGGGGACGCCAGTGAGGAGCACCAGATGGACATCGTCTCGGACGGGAACATCCTCATCCTGCACGGCGCGTTCGACGTGCGCAGCACGTGGGAGGTCCGGGACGCGATCCACCGGCACCTCGAGGGGCCCGACGACGAGGTCATCATCGACATGACCGAGGTGACGACCATCGACCTCACCGCGCTGCGCCTCCTGGCGGTCGCCACCCGGCGTGCCTGGTTGAGCGGGCACCACCTCACGGTGCGCAACCCCGGCCCGGCCGTGCGCCGCATGGCCCACCTCGCCCGGCTGGCCCACGCGATCGAGGTCGAGCGGGTCGCTGCGACCGCGTGATCCTGCGCTGACCCTGAGGGATCCGTCACACGTCCAGCCCGGTGACTCCCGGGTAACCGCGTCCTACCCTGTCGCCATGACGGACACCGATCGGCCCGCCAAGGACCGCCCCTGGGTGATGCGCACCTACGCCGGCCACTCCACGGCCGAGGCGTCCAACGCGCTCTACCGCACCAACCTGGCCAAGGGTCAGACCGGGCTCAGCGTGGCGTTCGACCTGCCCACGCAGACCGGCTACGACCCCGACAGCCCGCTCAGCAGGGGGGAGGTCGGCAAGGTCGGCGTGCCCGTCCCGCACCTCGGCGAGATGCGCAAGCTGTTCGCCGACATCCCGCTCACCGACATGAACACCTCGATGACGATCAACGCGACGGCGATGTGGCTGCTCGCGATGTACCAGGTCGTCGCCGAGGAGCAGAACCCCGAGCTGTCCCCGGACGAGGTCGCCCACCAGCTCGCCGGCACCACCCAGAACGACATCATCAAGGAGTACCTCTCCCGCGGGACCTACGTCTTCGGGCCCGAGGCGTCGCTGCGCCTGATCGCGGACCTGATCGCCTACACCGTCCACGAGATCCCCAAGTGGAACCCGATCAACATCTGCAGCTACCACCTGCAGGAGGCCGGCGCGACGCCCGTGCAGGAGCTGGCGTACGCCATGTGCACCGCGATCGCGGTGCTCGACCAGGTGAAGGCCTCCGGCCAGGTCTCCGACGACGACTTCGAGAAGGTCGTCGGCCGCATCTCCTTCTTCGTCAACGCAGGCGTCCGGTTCATCGAGGAGACCTGCAAGATGCGGGCCTTCGTCCGGCTGTGGGACGAGATCACCCGCGAGCGCTACGGCGTGACCGACCCCAAGATGCGGCGCTTCCGCTACGGGGTGCAGGTGAACTCCCTCGGGCTCACCGAGGCCCAGCCGGAGA
>CAZDAO010000248.1:0-5902 GCA_964503015.1 uncultured Nocardioides sp.
GCTCGCCCAGGCCGCCGCCGGGGTCGACATGGTCGGGCCCAGCGGGATGATGGACGGCCAGGTCGCGATCGTCCGCGAGGCGCTCGACGGCGCCGGCCACAGCCACGTCTCGATCATGGCCTACTCCGCGAAGTACGCCTCCGCCTTCTTCGGCCCCTTCCGTGAGGCCGTCGACTCCTCGCTCGTCGGCGACCGGCGCACCTACCAGCAGGACCCCGCCAACGCCCTCGAGGGCGTGCGCGAGGTGCTCCTCGACGTCGAGCAGGGCGCCGACATCGTGATGGTCAAGCCGGCCCTCGCCTACCTCGACGTCGTGCGCCGCGTGCGTGACGCCGTCGACGTCCCGGTCGCCGCCTACAACATCTCCGGCGAGTACGCCATGGTCGAGGCCGCCGCCGCCAACGGCTGGATCGACCGCGAGGCCGCCATCCTGGAGACCCTCACCTCGATCCGGCGCGCGGGCGCCGACGTGGTGCTGACCTACTGGGCCGCCGAGGCCGCCCGCCTGCTGGTCTGATTGCGCTCGCTCGCTCGTCAGTCCAGACGCCGTCGGGCGCCGAGTTCGTGGGCTGAGGACGCAGGGGCGATCCGGGAACTGAATTGCGCTCAATTCAGCTCAGAATCGGCCGCCGATCGCTGGCCGGTGTTTCGTCGCGGCTCGCCCGGGAGTGCAGGAGGCGCCAGACAGCACCTCTCAGGGGTTCATCAGGCGGTTGATGCAGGCGTTCAGGGCAGCCACGTCGAGCTGGGAGATGCCGCTGGCGAGGCACTGGGCCTGGGCCTCGAGGTAGGTCAGGGGCTGCGTGATGGTGGTGGGGACCGGAAGCGTCGGGAGCGGCGGGAGCGTCGTGCTCGTCGTCGGGACCTCGGTCGGCAGCGGCGTCGGGGTCTTCGTCGGGGTCGGCGACTGGGTGGGCGTCGGCGTGAGGGTCGGCGTCGGGGTCGGGGTCGGCGTGGGGGTCGGGGTCTGGGTCTGGGTGGGGGTCGGCTTCGACGTCGGCGTGGCGTCGTCCTTCCCGCCCCGCTCGCCCTGGTCGCCCTTGCGGCCCTTGTCGCCGTCCCGGCCGCCGCCGGCGGAGACCTCGGGGGTGATCACGCCG
This sequence comes from uncultured Nocardioides sp., assembly GCA_964503015.1. GTDB lineage: Bacteria > Actinomycetota > Actinomycetes > Propionibacteriales > Nocardioidaceae > Nocardioides. The sequence continues at coordinate 1,101 of CAZDAO010000248.1, forward strand.
GAGGTCAGCGTGGAGGTCGGGACGGCGCTGAAGTCACCGTCCATGTAGGCCTGCATGATCTCCAGCACCAGGTCGACGTAGGCGTTGGAGTGGTTGTAGCGGTAGACCGAGGCACGCTGCCCCTTCTCGGCCGACAGGTCGTCGTCGCCCGAGCAGAGGTAGACCGCGGTCGCGAGGGCTGCGTCGTCGACGTCCTGCGGGTTGCGGGTGCCGTCGCTGTCGCCGTCGACGGCCACCACCGACCACGTCGAGGGGATGAACTGCATCGGACCGACCGCGCGGTCGTGGCGGGTGTCGTTGTCGTACTGGCCCGCGTCGGTGTCGCTGATGTCCTGGGTGTTGTTCTTGCCGTTGAGGGCGATGCCGTAGATGCCGGGGCGGGCCACCCCCTGGTCGTCGAGGGAGTTGCCGCCGTAGCGGCCGTGGTCGGACTCGACCCGGCCGATGGCCGCGATCAGCTGCCACGGGAGGTTGCAGCCCTTGTCGGCCTGGTTGATGACCGCCTCGGCGCGCTGGTAGGCCGCGAGGGCGGCCTGCGGGATGCTGCTCGGGGCGCCCGGGGTGAGGGCGGCGGCCCGGCTGACCGCGTCACCGACGCTGGCGGGCGCCTCGACCGCGGCGGAGGGGAGGACGGTGCCGTCGGGGAGGGTGCTGGAGCCGTCGGGGTCCGCGCTCGCGCTGCCGGCGCCCGCGCCGGCCAGGCTCGCCGTCCAGGCGGCGGAGAGCAGGGCGAGCGGGACGATCGCAGTGGCCCTGTGCAGTCGGCCGGAACTCGACATGTCGCGCATCTCCCCTGGGTGGTCCTGTCGTCATGATGCCCCGATCCGGGGTCTCCCACACCTCTCAACGAAGGATCGTCACTCCAAGTTACGCGTCGGCGACCTGTGCGCCAAGGCACATCCCACCCTCCCGGGCGACGGCCGGCTGGGAGCCGGTTGGCGGGCTACGTGACAATGAGGCGGTGACCCCCGCGACGACCACCCCCACGACAGCGGCCAGCGAGGCGCTCTTCGAGCGTGCGCGCGCCGTCACCCCCGGCGGTGTGAACTCGCCGGTGCGGGCGTTCAACGCCGTCGGCGGCACCCCGCGGTTCATCACCTCGGCGTCCGGCGCCTGGTTGACCGACGCGGACGGCAACGACTACGTCGACCTCGTCTGCTCCTGGGGTCCCATGCTCCTCGGTCACGCCCATCCCGACGTGCAGGCCGCGGTGGCGGGCGCCGTCGCGCGCGGTACGTCCTTCGGCACGCCCACCGAGCCCGAGGTGGAGCTCGCGGAGGAGATCGTCGCCCGCACGCCCGTCGAGCGGGTCCGCTTCGTCTCCTCCGGCACGGAGGCCACCATGTCGGCCATCCGGCTGGCACGCGGTGCGACCGGCCGCGACCTCGTGGTGAAGTTCAGCGGGTGCTACCACGGCCACGTGGACGCCCTGCTGGCCGAGGCGGGCTCCGGTGTCGCGACGCTGGCCGTGCCCGGCACCAGCGGCGTCCCGACGAGCTCGGCGGGGGAGACCCTCGTCCTGCCCTACAACGACCGCGCGGCGGTCTCCGCCGCCTTCGAGGCCCACGGCCCGCGGATCGCGTGCCTGATCACCGAGGCCACGCCGGGCAACATGGGCATCGTCCCGCCGGCGCCGGGCTTCAACGCCTTCCTCGCCGAGACCTGCCGGGCGCACGGTGCGCTGTTCATCAGCGACGAGGTCATGACCGGGTTCCGCGCGACCGCCCAGGGCGGCTGGGGGCTCGACGGCGCGATCGAGGGCTGGACGCCCGACCTGATGACCTTCGGCAAGGTGATGGGCGGCGGTTTCCCGGCGGCGGCCTTCGGTGGACGCGCCGACCTGATGGCGCACCTCGCCCCCGAGGGCCGTGTCTACCAGGCCGGCACGCTGTCCGGGAATCCCGTCGCGACGACGGCGGGGCTCGCCACGCTGCGCCTGGCCACGCCCGAGGTCTACGCCCACCTCGACGCCACCGCGCTCACCATCCGCACCGCTGCCGCCGAGGCGCTCGCCGCGGCGGGGGTGCCGCACACCGTGCAGACCGCCGGCACCATGTTCTCGGTGTTCTTCCGCGACGCCCCGGTGCACGACTTCGCCGAGGCGAGCACCCAGGACACGGCCGCCTACGCGGCGTTCTTCCACGCGATGCTGGCCCGGGGCGTCTACCTCCCGCCGTCGGCCTACGAGGCGTGGTTCGTCTCCGCGGCCCACGACGACCGGGCCGTCTCCACTGTCCTCGACGCGCTTCCCGCCGCCGCGCTCGCGGCCGCCACGGCTGGAGGACGCTGACCATGGGTGTCCAGACGATCGTGCACCTGCTGAGGCACGGCGAGGTGCACAACCCCGGGGGTGTGCTCTACGGCCGTCGCGACGGCTTCCACCTCTCCGACCTGGGCCAGCAGATGGCGCAGCGCATCGCCGAGACGGTCGGCGACCGCGACATCACCCACATGCGGACCTCGCCCCTCGAGCGCGCCCAGGAGACCGGCGCGCCGCTGGCCGCGGCCCGTGGCCTGACACCGGTGATCGACCCGCGGGTGATCGAGTCGGGCAACGTCTTCGAGGGCCTCAGCTTCGGGGAGGGCGCGATGACGATCATCAAGCGTCCGCACCTGTGGCGCCACCTCTACAACCCGTTCGAGCCGTCGTGGGGCGAGCCCTACGACGAGATCGCCGGTCGGATGGTCGCCGCGATCCACGACGCGCGCGACGCCGCCCGCGGGCACGAGGCGGTGATCGTGTCCCACCAGCTGCCGATCTGGACGACCCGCCTCTTCCTCGAGAAGCGCAGCTACCTCCACCACCCCAAGAACCGCCAGTGCACGCTGTGCTCGCTGACCAGCGTGGTCTTCGACGACGACCGGATGGTGCAGGTGCGCTACTCCGAGCCCGCCGGCGACCTGATCCCGGTCGCCGACCGCTCCGCGCCGTTCTCCGCCGGCGGCGCCACCCAGGAGGACCGGCCCTGAAGCTCCGCTCCACCGTCGTCCCGCTCGTCCTGGCCTGCCTCCTCGTGCTGACGAGCTGCTCCGGCCTGTCCGGCACCGGCGACAAGGGATACATCACCGGTGAGGGGGTCCCGGTCGAGGTGGCGCCCGCGGACCGGGGGGCGCCGCTCGAGCTCGCGGGGGAGGACCTCGAGGGCAACCCGGTCGACCTCGCCGAGCTGCGCGGCAAGCCCGTCGTGATCAACGTCTGGTGGTCGGAGTGCCCGCCGTGCCGCGTCGAGCAGCCCGACCTCAACGAGGCGGCCGCCGAGCTCGGCGACCGGGCCACCTTCCTCGGCGTCAACATCCGTGACTCCTCCGCCGAGAAGGGTCTCGCCTTCGTCCGCAACTTCGACGTCACCTACCCCTCCATCTACTCACCCGACGGCTCCGCGCTGCTGTCGTTCGCCGGGACGCTCAACCCGCGGTCCATCCCCAGCACCGTCGTCCTCGACGCCGAGGGCCGGGTCGCGGCGTCCGTGCAGGGACGCATCCCCACCACGCAGACGCTCCTCTCGCTGGTCGACGTGGTGCTCGATGAGTGAGCGCCCGCTGTGACCCAGCTCGACCACCGGCCGTCCGACGACCGCCAGGCCACGGCCCTGCCCCCCGACCTCACGGCGCGCGAGCTCGCGCGCTGGTCGTGGCGCCAGCTCACCTCGATGCGTACGGCGCTCGTGCTCCTGCTGCTGCTCGCGCTCGCCGCCATCCCCGGCTCGGTGATCCCGCAGGAGGACATCGACTCGCTCGCGGTCTCGCAGTGGCGCGACAACCACCCCCGGCTGGCCCCGATCTGGGACCGGCTCGACCTGTTCGCCGTCTACGGCTCGGTGTGGTTCTCCGCCATCTACATCCTGCTGATGATCTCCCTCGTCGGCTGCATCATCCCGCGCCTGTTCGTCTACGCCCGTGCGCTGCGCGCGCGCCCGCCGAAGGCCCCGCGCAACCTCGCGCGACTTCCCGAGCACACGTCGTACGAGACCGACGAGGACCCCGAGGTCGTGCTGGCGCGCGCCGCGAAGGCGCTGCGGAGGAAGCGCTACCGGGTCGCCCGCACCGACGGTGCGGACTCCGTCGACGCCGAGCGGGGGCACCTGCGCGAGGCCGGCAACCTGGTCTTCCACCTCGCGGTGATCGTGGTGCTCGTCGGCGTCGCCGTCGGCAGCCTGTTCGGCTACAAGGGCGGCGTCATCATGTACAACGGCGCCGACTACGGCTTCTCCAACAACCTCACCCAGTACGACGACTTCGCCCCCGGCAGCCTGTTCGACCCCGCGGTGATGGAGCCGTTCTCCTTCAGCATCACCGACTTCGACGTCGACTGGATCACCGAGGGCCCCCGGGCGGGCATGGCGCGCAAGTTCGTCGCGCACCTCGACTACACGACCGAGCCGGGTGCGCAGACCCAGCAGTACGACCTCCGGGTCAACCACCCGCTCTCCATCGGTGGCACCGACGTGTTCCTCATCGGCCACGGCTACGCACCCGTGATCACCATCCGCGACGGCGACGGCAATGTCGTGCAATCCGGCCCGACCGTCTTCCTGCCGACCAACGCCCGGACCTTCGAGTCCTTCGGCGTGGTCAAGGCGCCGGACGCGCAGCCCACGCAGATCGGGCTGGAGGGCACCTTCTACCCGACCTTCTCGATGACGAGGGACGCCGACGGCAACCTGACCATGCCCGCCTCCGCGTTCGGCAACGCGGTCGACCCGCTCGTGTCGCTGTTCGCCTACACCGGCGACGTCGGGCTCGACGACGGCGCCAGCAGCTCGGTCTACGTGCTCGACAAGACCAGGGCCGACCAGGTGATG
>CAZDAO010000249.1:0-5902 GCA_964503015.1 uncultured Nocardioides sp.
GAGGCCAGGGCGATCCGGGATTGCATTGATCGCAATTCAATCCGCAATGGCCGGTCATTCCGCAATGGCCGGGCTCGGGACATCTCTGGCCGGTGTCTCGTCGCGGCGCGCCCGGGAGTGCAGGAGGAGGGCTGCGGCAGGAGGAGCGCAGCGGGGGAGGCCGCAGCAACGACGACGAACGAGCGGGTTACGAGCGCCGCGACATGCGAGCGGAGCGAGCCGTGAAATGGACCGGGCGCCCCTTGCTGCATGGGGTCAGCAAGGGGCGCGCCGTGGAGAACCTTCCCACCTGTCCGACGTCCTGTCCGGGGTTCGTCCGAAGTCCCCGGGGATTTTGCTGTCGGCTCCGTCACTGCCCTGTCGGACTGGTGGCGAGGAACCCGTCGGCGAGTGCGAGAGCGCGTCGGGCGAGGGGTTCGGCGACCGCGCGGTCGGACGGCACGAGGCCGACCCGGGTACGCCGGTCGAGCAGGTCGTCGACGTCGTGCGCGCCCTCGTGGGTGACGGCGAAGACCAGCTCGGCGAGGGTCACCGGGACCGTCGCGGAGGCGGGCGTCAGGAGCTCGTCGGCGGACAGCCCGGACACCTCGCGGGCGGTGGCCAGGACGAGGTCGGCGTCCGTGCCGAAGCGGCGTACGAGCCGGGCGGGGGCGGTGCTGCGGCGCAGCTCCCCGCGCGGTGCGGCCCCCTGGAGTGGCAGTGCCGCGGTGCGGCACGGGCCGGCCGGGAGGCCGGTCGCCGCGACGACGGCGTCGAGGGTGTCCTCGGCCATCCGGCGGTAGGTGGTGAGCTTGCCCCCGACGACCGTCGTGACGCCGGTGCGGGAGGTGAGGACGGCGTGGCGGCGGGAGAGGTCGGAGGTCGCGTCTGTGCCGGCGACCTCGAGGAGGGGGCGCAGCCCGGCGAAGGCACCGACCACGTCCGCCCGGGTCGGCGGGGTGCTGAAGGCCGACGCCACGACCCCGAGCAGGAAGTCGACCTCGGACTCGCTCGGCGTCGGGACGTCCGGGACGGGGCCGGTCACCGGCTCGTCGGTGAGCCCGACGTAGACGGTGTCGTCGGGCTGCGGCAGCACCATCGCGAAGCGGGCGCGTGACCCCGGGATCGGCACCATCACCGCCACGCGCGTCCCGGGCAGCGCGGAGCCACGGAGCACGAGGTGGGTGCCGCGGCTGGGCCGCAGCCGCACCTGGTCGTCGAGGTCGCCGGCCCACACGCCGGTCGCGTTGACGACCGCCCTGGCGCTGACGGTGTGCGCCCGGCCGGTGAGCTCGTCGCGGAGCTCGACGGCGGTCCCGGTGGCGGCGGTGACGCGGGCGCGGGTGCGGACCTCGGCGCCGTACGACGCCGCGGTGCGCGCCACGGTGGTCACCAGCCGGGCGTCGTCCTCGAGCTGGCCGTCCCAGGCGAGGAACCCGCCGCGCAGGCTCTCCGCCCGCAATGCGGGTGCGAGGTCGAGCGCCTCGGTCGCGTTGAGCCGGCGGGGCCGGGGGAGGGTCCGCGCCGGGGTGCGGGCCGCTCGCCGCAGCACGTCGCCCCCGCGCAGGCCGGCCCAGGTGAGCGCCGCACGGCTGCGGGGCAGGGCGTCGTCGACGGGGGTCAGCATCGGCAGCGGCCGGACCAGGTGGGGGGCCGTGACGTCCATCAGGACGCCACGCTCGACGGCGCTCTCGTGGGCGATGGCGAGCTGCCCCTGCGCGAGGTAGCGCAGGCCGCCGTGCACGAGCTTGGAGGACCAGCGCGAGGTGCCGAAGGCGAGGTCGTGGGCGTCGACCGCGAGCACCGACAGCCCACGGGTGACGGCGTCGAGCGCCACCCCGGCGCCGGTGATGCCGAGGCCGACGACCACGACGTCGACGTCGGTCGGGATGCCGTCGAGCCCGGGGGTGATCCGCCGCGCGGTCCGCATCACGGCTCCAGGGTCCGCGTGACGAGGCGGACGTACTCGGCGTCGAGGTCCTCCAGGGAGACGTCGGCGTCGACCATCGTCAGCGCGGAGAACACGAAGCCGTGCCCGGCGAGCGTCAGGGTGCGCGCCATGAGGGTGGCGTCCCCGGTGCGGATCGCGCCCGACTCCTGGCCGCTCTCGATCTCGGCGGCGAGGATCTCGATCAGCGCCTCCTGCGAGCGGCCGCGCCGGGAGAGCAGGTAGGGGAGCATCAGGTCGGGGTCGAGCTCGACGATGCGGACGAACAGCTCGTTGTCGCGCAGCGCGCGGACGGTGCTCAGCGCGGCCGCGGCGATCCCGGCGGGCGTGGTGGTGTCCGCGGCGGCGACCCGGGTGGCGGCCGCGATGCCGACCCATTCCCGGGTCATCAGGTCGCCGAGCAGCGAGCCCATGTCGGACCACGCGCGGTAGATCGTCATCCGCGAGACCGAGGCCCGCTTGGCCACCTCCGTCAGCGTCGTACGCCGCCAGCCGACGTCGAGGATGCAGTCGCGGGCGGCGTCGAGGTACGCGTCGAGTCGCGCGTCCGGGATGTGACGAAGTGACGACATATGTCACACTGTAACGCATGACGCCGTTCGAACCCACCGTCGAGATGCACCCCCAGCGCTGGGGCGACCCGGCGGCCGCCGCCGACCTCCCCGACTCCGCGCGCGGCCTGGTCGAGCTGGCCTTCGGGCTGCAGGACCGTCCGGCGGTGTCCGGCGCCGTCCCACCCGAGGTGGCGCTGGACGAGGTGCTGCTCGACGAGCTGCGCGGGATCCTCGGCGCGGAGCACGTGCTCACCGACGACGCGACGCGCACCCTGCGCACACGCGGCAAGTCCACCCCGGACCTGCTGCGGGCCCGGTCCGGGGACCTCGCCGACGCACCGGACGCGGTGGTCCGGCCGAGGGGGCACGCCGACGTGGTCGCGGTCCTCGCGTGGGCCGACCGGCACCGCGTGGCGGTCGTGCCGTTCGGCGGGGGCACCTGCGTGACCGGCGGCCTCGCCGCGCGGCGCGAGGGCTTCGCCGGCCTCGTCAGCCTCGACCTGCTGCGGATGAAGCGGCTGCTCGCGGTCGACGAGACCTCCATGACCGCCACGCTCGAGCCCGGCCTCCGCGGCCCCGAGGCCGAGGCGCTGCTGGCCGAGCACGGGCTCGTGCTCGGCCACTACCCGCAGTCTTATCTGCACGCCTCGATCGGCGGCTTCGCGGCCACCCGCTCCAGCGGCCAGTCGAGTGCCGGCTACGGCCGGTTCGACGCGATGGTCGTCGGCCTCACCGCCGCGACGCCGACGGGGGCGCTCGACCTCGGCTCCGCGCCCGCCAACGCGGCCGGTCCCGACCTGCGCCACCTGCTCCTCGGCTCGGAGGGCGCCTTCGGCGTCATCACCGCCGTCACCGTCCGCGTCCGCCGCCTCCCCGAGGTGACGACGTACGAAGGGTGGCGCTGGCCGTCCTTCGACGCGGGCGCCGACGCGATGCGCACCCTCGCCCAGGCCGGGCTGCTGCCGACCGTCATCCGCCTCTCCGACGACGCCGAGACCGCGATCAACCTCGCCGACCCGTCGTCGATCGGCGGCGCCGAGGACCCCGGCTGCCTGATGGTCACCGGCTACGAGGGCACCGCCGCGCAGGTCGCGGACCGGCAGGCGGCCGTCACCAAGGCCCTGGCCGACCTCGGTGGCATCTCCCTCGGCACGGAGCCGGGGGAGAAGTGGGTGCACGGACGCTTCCACGCGCCGTACCTCCGCGACTCCCTGCTCGACCACGGCGTGCTCGTCGAGACGCTCGAGACGGCGACGTTCTGGTCGAACCGGGAGCGGCTGTACGCCGATGTGAAGGCCGCCCTGCAGTCCTCGCTCGGCGAGGGATCGCTGGTGCTGTGCCACGTCTCGCACGTCTACGAGACCGGTTGCTCGCTCTACTTCACCGTCGCCGCCCGCCAGGCCGAGGACCCGATCGCCCAGTGGCAGGCCGCCAAGGCCGCTGCCAGCGACGCGATGATCGCCGCCGGGGCCACCATCACCCACCACCACGCGGTCGGCACCGACCACAAGCCCTGGTTCGCCCAGGAGATCGGTGAGGTCGGTGTGCGCATCCTCCGCGCGGTCAAGGCCGAGCTCGACCCGTCGGGGATCCTCAACCCGGGGGTCCTCATCCCCTGACTGTGCTTCATCTGCGCCTCCGCTTCGCTTCGGCGCGTGTCCGCGGCGCTCCAGGCAGCGCCTTCGTCGTCGTTGCCGGACCCTCCTCCGCTCCGCTCCCCCGGCTCCAGCCCTCCTCCTGCAGGCGCCGCCGCGCCTGCGGACGGCACCACCGGTTCACTGATCGGCAGACCCGAACAGGGATTGACTTGACCTCAATTCAATCCGCAAGCGCCGGTCCTTCTCGGCCGTGGCTGAAGGTTTCGTGACGGTCACTGCGCGACCTCCTCAACCAGCGGCGGTATCTGCGAACGACCAGACGAGGAGCTTGGTCTGCTCGGTCGCCAGCACCTGCTGACCTCCCTCGTCCTCGAGGCGTACGGCGTCGCCCGCGGCCAGCGTCACGTCGCCGACCGCGACGGAGCCGGTGGCGGCGAAGACGTGCTGACGTGGGTCGTCGGGCAACGCGACCGAAGAGCCGGGGGAGAGGCGGGCCACCAGCAACCGGGCGCCGGTCGTGCCGATCGGCAGCCCGGAGCCGCCGGCCACCTCGACGAGCCCCGAGCCCGGGGGCGGCGCATCTCCCAGGACGTACGACGGGTCGGCGCCGGGGGCGGACGGCAGCAGCCAGGCCTGGACGAAGCGGCACCGGCCGGAGCGGGGGTCGGCGATCTCGCTGTGCCGGATGCCGGTGCCGGCGGAGAGGACCTGTGCGCGGCCGGCCTCGACGACGTGGGACCCGCCGGTGGAGCCGGTGTGGACCAGCGCGCCCTCCAGCACCCAGGTGACGATCTCGAGCTCGATGTGCGGGTGCTCGGGATAGCCGGCCACGACGGACGGCGAGGGCTCCAGCAGGTCGTCGTTGTGGCAGACCAGCGGGCCGAAGCCGAGGTTGGCCGGGTCGTAGTGAGGGCCGAACGAGAAGGAGTGCCTGGTCAAGCGACCCCTGACGGCCTCGGACGACCTCGCCGATCCGGCGTACACGGCCACTGACATGCCGATATCTTCGCGGATGTGCCTCCCCCGCATCAGTTCCCCCTGCTCCCGCCTGGTTTCCGGTTCGGCACGAGCACGGCCAGCTACCAGATCGAGGGTGCCGCGCACGAGGACGGCAAGGGTCCGAGCATCTGGGACACCTTCGCCGCCGAGCCCGGCCGCATCGTCGACGGCAGCACCGGCGACGTGGCCTGCGACCACTACCACCGCTACGCGGAGGACGTCGCGCTGATGAAGGAGCTGGGGACCGGCGGCTACCGGTTCTCCATCAGCTGGCCGCGCATCCAGCCCACGGGCAGCGGGCCGGCCAACGAGAAGGGCCTGGCGTTCTACGACCGGCTCATCGACACGCTGCTGGAGAACGACCAGCAGCCGATGGTCACGCTCTACCACTGGGACCTGCCGCAGGCCCTCGAGGACGACGGCGGCTGGCTCAACCGGGCCACCGTCGAGCGCTTCGCGGAGTACGCCGCCATCGTGGGCGAGCGGTTCGCCGACCGGGTCGAGCACTGGATCCCCGTCAACGAGCCCAACGTCGCCTCGATCCTGGGCTACGGCCTCGGCACCCACGCGCCCGGGCGCGCGATGCTGTTCGACTGCCTGCCGGCCGCCCACCACCTGCTGCTCGCGCACGGCCGCGCGGCGATCGAGCTGCGCAGGGCGGGTGCGACCTCGATCGGCTGCGCCAACAACCACGCCCCCATCTGGCCGGCGAGCGACGACGACGCCGACGTGGGGATGAGCAAGATCTTCGACGCGCTGTGGAACGGCACGTTCCTGGAGCCGATGCTGCTCGGGCGCTACCCGGCCGACCTGATGCCGCTCTT
>CAZDAO010000250.1:0-5832 GCA_964503015.1 uncultured Nocardioides sp.
TGGCCGAGGCCAAGGTGCCCTACGACATCGTGCTCGAGATGGACGAGATCAACGACGACCTCCCCGACACCGACGTCGTCCTCGTCATCGGCGCCAACGACACCGTCAACCCCGCCGCGATGGAGGAGCCCGGCTCCCCGATCGCCGGCATGCCGGTGATCGAGGTCTGGAAGGCCAAGGAGGTCATCGTCTTCAAGCGGTCGATGGCCACCGGCTACGCCGGCGTGCAGAACCCGCTGTTCTTCAAGGAGAACACCCAGATGCTGTTCGGCGACGCCAAGGACAAGGTCAACGAGATCGTCGCCGCCCTCGGCTGACCCGGTCAGCCCTTGGTGCCGCCGGCCGTCAGCCCGGCCACCAGGTGCTTCTGGGCGAAGAAGAACACCACGGCGGCCGGCACGGTGATCAGCACGGCGCCCGCGGTGAGCAGGTCCCAGCGCGGGCTGAACTGCGGCACGAACGTCTGCAGGCCGGCACCGAGGGTGTAGTGGTCGCTGCCCTGCATGAAGGCGATGGCGTACGCCACCTCGCCCCACGCGGTCAGGAACGTGTAGAAGGCGGTCACCGCGATGCCCGGGCGCGCCAGCGGCAGGACCACCCGCCAGAACGTGGCGAAGGGTCCCAGTCCGTCGAGCGCCGCGGCCTCGTCGAGCTCGCGAGGGATGGTGTCGAAGTAGCCGCGCAGCATCCAGGCGCAGAACGGCACCGCCACGGTGCAGTAGGCGATGATCAGCGACGGCTTGGTGTCGATGAGGCCGAGGTTGGCCATGATCGTGTAGATCGGGACGATCAGGATGGCGACCGGGAACATCTGCGTCAGCAGGAAGACCCACATCAGGCCGCGCTTGCCGGGGAAGTTGAAGCGGCTGAGCGCGTAGCCGGCGGTGGCCGACATCGCGATCCCGAAGACCATCGTGAACGCGGCGACGATCACCGAGTTGAGGAACCAGGTCGGGAAGTCGGTGTCGGTCAGCAGTCGCTGGTAGTTGCCCAGGGTGGGGCTGGAGAAGACCTGGATCTCGGTCCGGCGGATCTCCGACGGCGGCTTGATGGAGCTGAGCACCACCCACAGGATCGGGAAGAGGGCGCAGAACGTCGCCGCGATCAAGGTGGCGTGCAGACCGATGCTCGCCAGGACGGAGCGTTGGGCCCGCGGCCGCGGCGGGCGGGTGCGCGTCGTGGCGACGCTCTCGACGGGGTCGGCGGCCACGGCGGTGGGTGGCATGGAGGACATGGCGGACATCAGAAGACCTCTCCCTGCTTGGCGAGCATGCGGCGGTAGATGCCGGCGTAGACGACGAGGATCGAGAGGATCAGGACGCCGTAGGTCGCGGCCAGCGAGTAGTCGCGGATGCCCTCGAACGCCGCACGGTAGGCGCCGGTCACCAGGATCTCGGTCTCGCCCGCAGGCTGCCCGCGGGTCACGAAGTAGATGATCGGGAACATGTTGAAGGTCCAGATCGTGCCGAGCAGGATCACGGTCGAGCTGACCGGTCGCAGCCCGGGGAGCGTGATGTTGGTGAAGCGCTGCCAGGGCGTCGCGCCGTCCATCTCCGCCGCCTCGTAGAGGTCGCCGTTGATCGACTGCAGGCCGCCGAGGAGGGCGACCATCATGAAGGGGACGCCGAGCCACACGTTGGCGACGATGGCGGTGAAGAGGGCGGTCCAGCGCTGCTCGAACCACGAGACCGGGTCGATGCCGACGGCTCGGAGCACGCCGTTCACCAGCCCGAAGCGCTCGTCGAAGATGAAGCGCCAGGCGAAGGCGGCCACGAACGACGGCACCGCCCACGGGAGGATGAGCGCCACGCGGTAGAACCCGCGGCCGCGGAAGGTGCGGTTGAGCATCACCGCGAGCGTGAGGCCGATGCCGAAGTGCAGCACCACGCAGCCGACCGTCCACACGAGGGTGTTGGAGAGCTGCAGCCAGAAGTGGCCCTGCGCACCGGTGAGGATGTCGACGTAGTTGTCGAGGCCGACGAACTTCGCGGCGTCGGGGTTGGGCTCGCAGGTCTCGGCGCCACCGAGCACCTTGGTGCAGATCTCGTCGCGCTGGTTGGACTCGTTGAGGTTGGTGAACGACTGCCACACGCCCTGCACGAGCGGGTAGAAGACGAGCACACCGAGCACGACGACGGTGGGCAGCACCATCGCCCACGCGTACCAGTGCTTGTCGAAGCTCTTGCGCATCCGGGGGTCCTTGCGGTCGTGGTGTCCGGAGGGGACGAGGGGAGCTCGGCGAAGCCGAGGTGCTGCCGCGGGGGGCCGGGCCGGTGGGCCCGGCCCCCGACGGTCAGCGGGGTGTCACTGGAGCGAGTAGTCGGGGACCACGTCGCTCTTGTAGGTGTCGGCGGCCTTGTCGAGCGCGCCCTTCACCGGCTTGTCCTGGATGAGGACCTCGGTCGCCATGGTGTCGAGCGCAGCGAAGAACTGGCCGCCCTCGGGGATCCACGGACGCGGCTGGGCGACCTCCATGGCGTCGGCCCACAGGGTCACCCGCTCGTTGGTGACCAGGTCGTAGGAGTCCGCGTTGCCGGGAAGGAGGCCGAGCTCGTCGGCGATGAACGCCTCGGACTCCGCGGAGCTCATGAAGGCGATGAACGCCGCCGCGGCCTCGGCCTTGGCGTCGTCCATGCCCGAGTAGACGACGTAGTTGTGGCCACCGATCGGGGCACCCTGGCCGGCGCCGCCGGCGGGGACGGGTGCGACCCCGAGGTTCTCGATGCCACCGAACTTCGGGTCGTCGCTGATTCCGGCGACCTCCCAGGGGCCGTTGATGATCATGCCGACCTTCTGCTCCTTGAACAGGGTCATCATCGTGCCGTAGGGGTCGTTGGCGGTCGGCTTCACGGCCGAGCCGTCCTCGACGAGGCTCTGGGCGGTCTCGATGCCCGTGACCGCCTCCGGGCTGTTGACGGTGATCGTCTGCGCGTCGGTGTCGACCAGGTCGGCGCCCTCGCCGTAGAGGAACGGCAGGAGGAAGTAGCCGCCGGAGTTGATGTAGATGCCGTCCACGTCGGCCTTGCTCTTCAGCGCCTTGGAGGCGTCACGGACCTCGTCCCACGTGGTCGGGGGAGCCTCGGGGTCGAGGCCGGCCTTCTCGAACAGGGCCTTGTTGTACATCAGGCCGAGGGTGTCGGTGACCTGCGGGACGCCGTAGGTCTTGCCGTCGAACTCGTTGCTCGAGAGCGGGGTCTCGAGGAAGTTGTTCTCGAGCGCGGCGGTGCCGTCGAGGGCGTAGAGGTAGCCCAGCGAGGCGAACTCGGGGGTCCAGGCGACCTCCGCGCGCAGGATGTCGGGCGCGCCCGAGTCGGCCTCTGCGGCGGTCTTGAACTAGTTCTGCGTCTGGTCGAACGGGACGATCACGTGCTCGATCGTGACGTCCGGGTACTCCTCGTTGAACTTCTTGATGAGCTCGTCGTAGGCCGGCGCCTCGTTGTCCGGGTCCGAGGTGTCCCACCACGTCAGCTCGGCGCTGAGGTCGGTGGAGCCGCTGGACTCGCTGTTGTCGGTGTTGCTGTCCGAGTCGCCGCTGTCGCTCCCGCACGCGGCGAGCGTGAGGGCGAGGGCGGCAACGGCGACGCCGGCGGAGCCGGTCTTGAGTCGACGCATTGGGTTCTCCCAGTGAGTGCGCGCCTGGGTGAGGCGCAGTGACGGTGGTCACCGGACCGTAGCAAGGGCATGCAGGAAATGAAAGACCTTGCAACGTTGCTGCAAGGATGCTTTCATTCCGCGCATGGCAACCCTGGCCCAGATCGCCGCCGAAGCACGCGTGAGCGAGGCCACGGTGAGCCGGGTCCTCAACTCCAAGCCAGGGGTCAGCGACAGCACGCGCCAGGCGGTGATCACCGCCCTCGACGTGCTCGGCTACGAGCGACCGGCCCAGCTGCGGCAGCGCAGCGCGGGCCTCGTCGGCCTCGTCGTGCCCGAGCTGGAGAACCCCATCTTCCCGGCCTTCGCGCAGGTCATCGAGGACGCGCTGGCGCGCCGCCGGTTCACCCCGGTGCTGTGCACCCAGTCGCCCGGCAGCCTGTCGGAGGACGAGTACGTCGAGTCCCTCCTCGACCACGGGGTCGCCGGCATCATCTTCGTCTCCGGCAAGCACGCCGACACCCGCGCCGACCACGGCCGCTACCAGGCGCTGCTCGAGCGCGGCCTCCCGGTCGTCTTCATCAACGGGTACGTCGCCGGGGTCGACGCGCCGTTCATCTCCGCGGACGACCAGGTCGCGATGGACGTCGCGGTCGCCCACCTCGCCCACCTGGGCCACCGCAGGATCGGCCTGGCCATCGGTCCCGCCCGCTTCATGCCGTCGGCGCGCAAGCACGACGGCTTCGTGGCCGCGCTCGGGTCGCACCTCGGCCTCGGCGAGCGCGAGGCCCGCGGCTGGATCGCGGAGACGATCTTCTCCGTCGAGGGCGGTGCGGCGGCCACCCACCAGCTCCTCGAGCAGGGCGCCACCGCCATCGTCTGCGGCTCCGACATGATGGCGATCGGAGCCATCCGAGCGGCGCGTGCCGAGGGGCTCGACGTCCCGGGCGACGTGTCGGTGGTGGGCTTCGACGACTCACCCCTGGTCGCGTTCCTGGACCCGCCGCTCACCACGGTGCGGCAGCCCGTCGCGCAGATGGGCGGCACCGCCGTCTCGGCGCTGGCCGACGCCATCGGCGGCGACCCGGTGGCCTCCCGGGAGTACCTCTTCGCTCCCGAGCTGGTGCTGCGCGGGTCGACCGGTCCGGCGCCGACCCGGGACTGACGCCCGCGTCGGCCGCGCGACCGGCCAGTCAGAGCTGCGTGCCGGCGAGCATGCCGATCAGGTAGGTCACGCCCATGGCGAGCAGGCCGCCGGACACGTTGCGGACCATCGCGGGGACACGTGGGCTGTAGCCGATGCGGGCGCTGACGAACCCCGTCAGCGCGAGCGCGGCGACCACGCTGAGCACGGTCACCAGCACCCGCACGCTGTCGGGCACGAAGGCAACGACCAGCAGGGGGAGGAGCGCACCGACGGTGAACGCGAGCATCGAGGCCCAGGCGGCGTGCCAGGGGTTGGTCAGGTGGTCGGGGTCGATGCCGAACTCGATGTCGGCGTGGGCCCGCAGCGCATCGTGCTCGGTCAGCTCGCGCGCGACCTTCTTCGCGGTCTCGGCGGAGAGCCCCTTGTCCTCGTACATCCTCGCCAGCTCGCCCTCCTCCGTCCTCGGCATCCGGTCGAGCTCCCTGGCCTCCAGTTCGAGCAGGGACTTCTCCGAGTCGCGCTGCGTGCTGACCGAGACGTACTCGCCCGCGCCCATGCTGAGCGCTCCCGCGGTGAGCGCGGCGATGCCGGCGATCACGATCGCGCCGCTGTCGTCGGTCGCCCCGGCGACACCCATCACCACACCGGCCGTCGAGACGATGCCGTCGTTGGCGCCGAGCACCGCAGCGCGCAGCCAGTTCAGCCGGGTCCCGACGTGGTCGCCCAGCTCGTCGTGGAAGTGGTGCGGGTCCTCGTCGGTGCCGATCTCGAGACTCACGCCACCGATACTTCCCCGCCGGTCCGGGTCACGCAACGAAGGTGAGGCTGGGCTCAGCGGGGCCCGGACGCGCTGGGGGAGAGGTCGTACGACGCCACCACCTCGTGGCGCGGACGCCGCCGCGGACCCTCGCCGAGGTGCGAGGCCACGAGCGCGACCTCGTCGACGAGCCACTCCGGTCCGCGGTAGGCGTCGAGCAGCCGCACCCACGAGGTGACGTTGTCCGGGTGGCCGAGGCGGCCGAGCGTGAGGTGCGGGCGGAAGCGCTGGCCGTCGACGCGTACGCCGGCGCGCGAAAGCGCAGCGCGGCACCCGG
>CAZDAO010000251.1:0-5778 GCA_964503015.1 uncultured Nocardioides sp.
CTACGCGACCTGCAGGCGGTCGAGAAGCTCGAGCCGATCCTCGCCGCCGTGCGGAGGCGTGCCGACGAGGTGCGGCCCGACCGCCGGGTGCCGCTGCTGGTGAAGATCGCCCCCGACCTCAGCGACGACGACGTGCTGGCGGTCGCCGACCTCGCGCTCGCGGTGGGCCTCGACGGCATCATCGCGACCAACACCACGACCAGCCGCGACGGCCTGGCCAGTCCGGCCTCGACGGTGCAGGGGATCGGTGCGGGCGGGCTGAGCGGGCGTCCGCTCACCCGGCGGTCGGAGGACGTCGTACGCCTGCTGCGCGGGCGCGTCGGCCCGGACCTCACGCTCGTCGGGGTCGGCGGGATCACCACCGTGGACGACGCCCGCCGCCGGCTCGCGGCCGGCGCCGACCTGCTGCAGGGCTACACCGCGTTCGTCTACGAGGGGCCGCTCTGGCCGCGCCGCATCGTGCGGGGGCTCGTACAGGCATGACCCAGGTCCCGGTCCCGGCGCGAGGCCCCACCCAGGGCCCGGTCCACGTGATGGCCGAGGTGGTCGCCAGCAAGCGGATCGGCGCCTACCGGCACCTCACCCTGACCGCGCCCGGCGTGCCCGAGGCGTTCCGGCCCGGCAACTTCGTCGCGGTGACCGTCGCCGGCCACGTCGCCCGGCGCGCCCTGTGGGTGCACCGGGTCCGCGCGTCCAGCGCCTTCGGGCCGACGCTCGACGTCGTGGTCGAGGCGCGCGGCGAGGGGACCGCCTGGCTGGCCGCGCAGCCTGTCGGTGCCAAGGTCGCCATCACCGGACCGCTCGGCCGTGCGTTCGCCCTGCCGAAGGAGCCCGTCTCCTGCCTGCTCGTGGGGGAGGGGTACGCCGCGGCGCCGCTCTTCCCGCTCGCCGAACGGCTGCGTGAGCGCGGCTGCGCGGTCTCGCTCGTCGTCTCGGCCCCCGACGAGGCCCGGCTGCTGTCCGCACTGGAAGCGCGCCGCTCCGCCCGGTCGGTCACCGTCATCACCGCGGACGGGTCGGTCGGCCAGCGCGGCACCGCGCCCGACCACGTCGCCGACCTCGTCGGCCGCACGGACGCCGACGTGGTCTACGCCGCCGGGCCGACCGCCGTCCTGCACGCGGCCGCCGTCGCCGCCGAGCGGGCCGGCGCGTGGAGCCAGGTGGCCGTGGAGACCGGCACGCCGTGCGGCACGGGCCTGTGCCACGGGTGCCCCCTCCCGGTCGTCGGCGAGGACGGTGTGGACCGCGTCGTGCGCGCGTGCACCGAGGGCCCCGTCGTGCGCGGCGACCGGGTCCGCTGGGAGTCCTTGTGAGCGCGCTCGTCCCGGGCCCGGTGATGGTCGCCGCAGGCTGCGGCGGCACCGGCCGCGAGCTCGCACCCTACGTCGGTCCCGACGGCCTCGACGGCCTCGACCTCGTCACCCGGTCGATCACCCTCGACCCCCGTCCCGGAGGCCCGGGCCCGCGCCTGGTCGAGGTCCCGGGCGGCCTGGTCAACGCCGTCGGCCTTCCCAACCCGG
This sequence comes from uncultured Nocardioides sp., assembly GCA_964503015.1. Taxonomy (GTDB): domain Bacteria; phylum Actinomycetota; class Actinomycetes; order Propionibacteriales; family Nocardioidaceae; genus Nocardioides. The sequence continues at coordinate 1,521 of CAZDAO010000251.1, forward strand.
GGCTCGAGCACTTCCTCGCCACCGAGCTGCCGTGGCTGGTGCGCGCCGGCGTCCGGGTCCTGGTGTCGATCGCCGGCGGATCCATGGGGGAGTACGCCGACCTCGCCCGCCGGCTCAGTCGCGCACCCGGCGTGGCCGGCCTCGAGGTCAACGTCGGCGCGCCCGACGAGGCCGGTGCCGGCCTCTTCGAGGTGCGCGAGCCCTACCACGCCGCCAGCGTCATCGCCGCCGTGCGGCGCGAGTTCCCGGCCGACCGGCCCGTGCTGGCCAAGCTGCGGCCCGACGTCTCGCGGATCGTCGAGGGTGCGCGGTCGTGCCACGAGGCCGGTGCCACCGCCGTGGTCGTCGGCAACGCCGTCCCGGCGGCCTTCCCCGACGGCCGTCCGGGCGGCCTGAGCGGCCCCGCCGTGGCGCCGGTCGCGCTGCGCTGCGTCGCCGAGGTGGCCCGGGCGCTGCCCGACGTGCCGACCATCGGCTGCGGCGGGGTCCACGACGTCGCCAGCGCCCGGTCGTACCTCGCTGCCGGTGCGGTCGCCGTCCAGGTGGGCACCGCCCTCCTGCACGACCCGACGACCGTGGCCCGGCTCCGAGCCGGGCTCACGCCCACGACGCCCCCTCGAACCACCCCTTCTGACCAGGAGATGCGATGACCCCCTTCGGCACCCGGCTCGCCCGCGCCATCGACGCGCGCGGACGATTCTGCGTCGGCATCGACCCCCACGCCGCCCTGCTGCACGAGTGGGGGCTGGCCGACGACGTCGCGTCCCTCGAGCGCTTCGCGCTCACCGTCGTGGAGGCGGTCGCGCCGGTGGTGAGCGTCGTGAAGCCGCAGAGCGCGTTCTACGAGCGGTTCGGCAGCCGCGGCATCGCGGTCCTCGAACGGGTGATCGCGGAGTCGCGCGACGCGGGCGCGCTCGTCCTGCTCGACGTCAAGCGCGGCGACATCGGGTCGACCAGCCAGGCCTACGCCGACGCCTACCTCCATCCGTCGTCCCCGCTGGCCTCCGACGCGATCACGGCGAGCCCCTACCTCGGCTTCGGCTCCCTCGACCCGATGGTGGAGGCGTGCCACGCGCACGGTGGCGGCCTCTTCGTGCTCGCCCTCACGTCCAACAAGGAGGGCCCGGAGGTCCAGCACGCGCGCACCGGCGACACCACCGTCGCCGGCACCGTGCTGGGCCACCTCCGCGCCCTCAACGCCGGGGCAGAGCCGGTCGGCTCCTTCGGCGCGGTCATCGGCGCCACCATCGGCGAGACCGGGGAGGACCTCGACGTCAACGGCCCGTTCCTGGTGCCCGGCTACGGCGCCCAGGGAGGTACGACGGCGGACCTGAGGCGGATCTTCGGCGACGCCTCCCGGTGGGTGCTGCCCAGCTCCTCGCGCGAGGTGCTCCGCGCCGGCCCGGACGTCGCGGCGCTCCGCGACGCGGCGCTGCGCGGCAACGACGCCGTGCAAGAGTTGGGCGGGTGAGACGGCCCCTCCTCGTCGCGCTGCTGATCCCCGTCGCGCTGTCCGGCTGCTCGAGCGACCCGACCGAGGACTACTGCGCGGCGGTCGAGGCGCACCAGGAGGCGCTCACCGAGGCGGCCGCGTCCGAGGACGCCGGTGCGTTGTTCGACGTCCTCGACACCTACGACGAGCTGCGTGCGAAGGCACCGCGCGACATCGTCGACGACTGGGCCTCGGTGGTCGGCCCGCTGCGTGACCTCGAGGACGCGCTCGACCGCGCGGGCGTCGACCCGTCGTCGTACTCCGCCGAGGAGCCCCCGGAGGACGTCTCGGCCGAGGACCGCGCAGCCATCGAGGCCGCGGCCCGGAAGGTCGGCGCCGAGCGCACCGTGACCGCGATGGGCGCCGTCGAGCAGCACGCGCTGGACGTGTGCGGCACCCCGCTGTCGCGGTGACGGTCCACCATGGCATGTCGCCCATCAGGCACTTCCCACGGTGAGCTCACCGTGGGAAGTGCCTGTCCGCCGACATACCGTGGTGAACCGTCATGGCGTACGTCACGTCCCAGCCGGGCGCCGGTCGGCTCGATTGCCTGCCTCGTCGCGAGATGACTAGATTGACCCGGACCACCGCCGGACCGACCTCCGGTCCCGACCTCCGAAGGACAGCTTTCGTGGCCTTGCCCCCTCTGACGCCCGAGCAGCGCCAGGCAGCCCTCGACAAGGCTGCGGCCTCCCGACGTGAGCGGGCCGAGGTGAAGAACCGGCTCAAGAACTCCGGCGGGTCGATCCTCGACGTGCTCCAGGAGGGCCAGACCAACGAGGTCATCGGCAAGATGCGCGTGGTCGAGTTGCTGCAGTCCGTGCCCGGCCTGGGCCGGGTGCGCGCCCGCCAGGTGATGCAGCGCCTCGGCATCGCCGAGAGCCGTCGTGTGCGGGGGCTCGGCGTCAAGCAGGTCGCGGCGCTCGAGCGCGAGTTCGGTCCCGACGCCTCGTGACCGGCACCGGAGGGGGCAACCCCCACCGTCGCTCCCGCCTGATCGTGCTCGCCGGTCCCACCGCGGTCGGCAAGGGCACCGTGGCCGCGGCCGTCCGCGAGACGCATCCGGAGGTGTGGATCTCGGTCTCGGCCACGACCCGCCCGCCGCGGCCGGGGGAGGAGAACGGCGTCCACTACTGGTTCGTCTCCGACGAGGAGTTCGACCACATGGTCGAACGCGGTGACCTGCTCGAGTGGGCTGTCGTCCACAAGGCCGCTCGCTACGGCACCCCGCGCGGACCGGTCGAGCTGGCCCTGGCCTCGGGCCACCCGGCGATGCTCGAGATCGACCTCCAGGGTGCGCGGCAGGTCCGCGAGACGATGCCCGAGGCGCTGTTCGTCTTCCTCAAGCCGCCGTCGTGGGAGGAGCTCGTACGCCGCCTCGTCGGGCGTGGCACCGAGGGGGAGGCCGAGCGCGAGCGCCGCCTGGCCACCGCCCGCGAGGAGCTGGCCGCCGAGTCGGAGTTCGACGTGACCATCGTCAACCACGAAGTTCACGCTGCCGCGGACGAGTTGGTAGCCTTGATGACGGTCCAGGGCGAAGACTCGTCGCTCGACTGAGTCCGCCGGTCGATCCGGCGTGCACAGGACCCACCCGACCGCACCACCGACCAGAAGCGAGGCACGCGACCGTGGCTTCTCCCACCATCGCAGCCGAGGGCGTCACCAACCCCTCGATCGACGACCTGCTCAGCAAGACCGACAGCAAGTACAAGCTGGTGCTCTACAGCGCCCAGCGCGCGCGCCAGATCAACGCCTACTACTCCCAGCTCGGTGAGGGCCTCCTGGAGTACGTCGGTCCGCTGGTCGACACCCACGTGCAGGAGAAGCCGCTCTCCATCGCGCTCCGCGAGATCAACGACGACCTCCTGACCTGCGAGGACATCGACCCCGCCGCCGAGGCCGCTGCCGCCGAGGCCGCCGCCGGCGACACCACGGAGTGACGCGAGCCTCGCGATGAGCACCACGGCTCGTCCTGAGGAGGTTGCGCAGCAACCGCCTCGAAGGGTCGTCCTGGGGGTCTCCGGCGGGATCGCGGCCTACAAGGCCTGCGAGCTGCTGCGCCGGTTCTCCGAGTCCGGGCACGATGTCACGGTCGTGCCCACCGCGGCAGCGCTGCAGTTCGTCGGCGCCCCGACGTGGGCGGCGCTGTCCGGCAAGCCGGTCTCCGCGGAGGTGTGGACCGACGTGCACGAGGTGCCCCACGTCCACATCGGCAAGCGCGCCGACGTGGTCGTCGTGGCACCCGCCACCGCCGACGTGCTGGCCAAGGCCGCGCACGGCCTCGCGGACGACCTGCTCACCAACACGCTCCTCACCGCGCGCTGCCCGGTGGTGTTCGCCCCGGCGATGCACACCGAGATGTGGGAGCACCCCGCCACGCAGGCCAACGTCGCCACGCTGCGACAGCGCGGCGCGGTCGTGATCGAGCCCGCCGAGGGCCGGCTCACCGGTGCCGACACCGGCAAGGGCCGCCTGCCCGACCCCGTCGAGATCTTCGAGCTCGTGGTCGGGGTCCTCGACCGCGGCGACGCCGGGCAGGACCTCGCCGGCCGCAAGGTCGTCGTCTCCGCCGGCGGCACGCGGGAGTACCTCGATCCGGTCCGGTTCCTCGGCAACCGGTCCTCAGGGCTCCAGGGCTACGCCCTCGCCCGTGCCGCTGCCGCACGCGGGGCGCACGTCACGCTCGTGAGCGCCAACGTGTCCCTGCCCGACCCTGCCGGCGTGAACGTCGTACCCGTCGAGACGACCGCGCAGCTGCGCGACGCC
>CAZDAO010000252.1:0-275 GCA_964503015.1 uncultured Nocardioides sp.
CGGCCACGGCACTGATGAGGTGGTCGCGCAGCCACGGCACGCCGGCGAAGAGCCGCTGGTGGGCGGCCTCGCGGAGCGCGAGGTAGAGCAGCACGTCGTCGGTGGTCACGTCGGGCAGCTCGGCGGCGAAGGCCGCGACGTTGGTCGGCAGCAGGGCCGCCTTGCCGATGGGCCCGAGCGGCAGGCCGATGTCGGAGGCGCTGAGCACGTCGCCGGCGAGGGCCCCCAGGCCGCTGCCGACCTGCGAGGCCACCATCGCCCCGCTGTCCTTGCCG
>CAZDAO010000252.1:285-5775 GCA_964503015.1 uncultured Nocardioides sp.
AGCCCATGGTCCGTTGGCGTTGCACAACTTCGCATCCATGCTGCGACGCGCGATATCCGCGTCGCCAAAACTCATCGCAGTTGGGCGCTGCCGGGCGCCGACTCGCTCAGCCCGAAGCGCCAGTACAGCCGGCGCAGGAACCTCGGCGCCCACCAGTTCCAGTTGCCGAGCATCGCCATCAGGGGGCCGGCGAGCTGGCGCATCTCCTCGGGCATCGCCTGGCCGAGGGCGGTGGTGGCGGACCCGGCGATCGGCTCCACCAGCACCTTCCAGACGTCGAGGGTCTCCTCGATCCACTCCGCCCGCGACCAGGCCGCGGTGCTGGCGACCCCGGTGGGGAACTCGGTCGTGGTGTCGAGCCACAGGTCGGCGAGGCGGACGGCGTCGGCGACTGCGTTGGACTGGGCGGCGGTCACCGCCGGGTCGGGCTCCTGCGCGGCGGCGCGGCGCGCCAGGTCGCGGACGGTGTCCCAGTTGACCGGACCGTCGTGCGGGGCGAAGAGCGACTGCATCTGCGCCATCAGCTGGTTGAGGTCGGGCATGCCGCCGCCGGGGCCGAAGCCGCCCATCTGGGCGAAGATCTGCTCGAACGGCGTCCCCTTGAAGGGGTTGCCGTCGTCAGGGCTCGGGCCGGAGGATCCGGGGCCGCCGGGGGTGTCACTCATGGCTCCACGGTACTCACCGGGCCCACACCCGGCACCGGTGCTCGGGCCTACACTCGGCACCGTGACCGACGCCATGTCCGATGCCGGGGCCGATGCCGATGCCGAGGCCGGGGCCGATGCCGTTCGCCTCGTCGCGATCCGCGACACCCCCCTCGACGTCGCGGAGGTGGTCGCTGCCCTCGGCGACGACGGTGCCGGGGGGCTCACCCTCTTCATCGGCCAGGTGCGCGACCACGACGGCGGCAAGGGCGTGACCGCGCTGGACTACTCGGCCCACCCGACCGCGCTGGCCCGCCTCGAGGACGTGTGCCGGCGGGTCGCCGCGCGGCACGACGTCCGGGGCGTGGCCGCCGTGCATCGCATCGGGGCACTGCGGATCGGCGACCTCGCCGTCGTCGTCGCGACGACCGCGGCCCACCGCGGCGATGCGTTCGCCGCCTCGCGCGACCTCATCGACACGCTCAAGGCCGAGGTGCCGATCTGGAAGCACCAGGTCTTCGACGACCGGACCGAGGAGTGGGTCGGCACGCCGTAGGGCCTCCCCCGACCGCGCCGCACGCGGCCCTACGCTCTCCGCGTGGAGATCCTGCTCTGGCTCGCGCCGGCCGCCGTGGTGACGGTCGTGGCCATGCTCTGGGTGAGCTGGGTCAGTCGTGACGGGCGGGGCGAGGTCGATCGCGACGTGGCCGCCGCACGGCTCGGCAAGGCGCTCGCCAAGGAGCTCCCGGCGCGGTCGCGTCGTACGCCACCCCCGGTCCGCGACCGGAGCACGGGCATCGCCGTGCGCCCCAGCAACGCCGGCGCCGCCGGAGCCGACCGCAGCCGCCGCGCCTCCTGAGCGGGCGCATCGGTGTCGGCTGCCTGTCGCGTGGTTGTGGGGGTTTGAGAGAGTTGCGCCCATGAGTCAGCGGACCAGGGCGGGGCTGCTCGCACTGAGCCTGCTGGCCGTGCTGTGGGGGACCGCGGCCTTCGCGCCGCTGCCCTACGTCACCTACTACCCGGGCCCCACCGTCGACATCCTCGCCGAGCGTGACGGGCAGGAGACCGTGACCGTCACCGGGCACCGGGCCTTCCACGACGACGGCGAGCTGCGGATGACCACGGTCTACGTCAGCCAGCCCGAGGACGACGTCTCGCTGCCGGAGCTGCTGCGGGCCTACTTCGATCCCGACGCCGCCGTGTGGCCGCGGTCCTCCATCTACGCCCCCGACGAGACCGATGAGTCGAGCGACCGCGAGTCCGCGGTGGCCATGGTGTCTTCCCAGGACACCGCCGTCGCGGCCGCGCTCACCGAGCTGGGGGAGGAGGTCGACCCGATCGTCGAGGTGCAGGACGTCACCCCGTCCCTGCCCGCCGACGGCAAACTCGAGGTGCGCGACGTGCTGATCGAGGTCGGCGGCACGAGGATCACCGACGCCCAGGACGTCGTCGACGCGGTCGACGCGGCCGAGGTGGGTCGACCGCTCCCGTTCGTCGTGCGCCGCGACGGGGAGAAGCTGACCGTCGAGGTCACCCCGCGCGAGGTCGACGGCGACAAGCGCATCGGCATCATTCCCGGGGTCGGCTACGACTTCCCGTTCCAGGTCAGCGTCGACATCTCCGACGGCATCGGCGGGCCCAGTGCTGGCCTGATGATGTCGCTGGCCATCTTCGACACGCTCACGCCCGGCTCCCTGACGGGCGGTGAGGCGATCGCCGGCACCGGCACGATCACGCCCTCGGGTGAGGTCGGGCCGATCGGCGGCATCCAGCAGAAGGTCGCCGCGGCCCGCGACGCCGGGGCCGAGCTGTTCTTCGTGCCGGCCGACAACTGCGACGCCATCGGCGGCGTCGACACCGGCGACATGCGCCTGGCGAAGGCGACGACGATGCACGCGGCGGTCCAGACGCTCGACGACTGGGTCGCCGACCCCGACACCGATCTCCCGACCTGCGAGGACACCGCCTGATGACGACCGACGACCCGGCCGCCGTGCCCGCCCTCCCCGAGGACCCGGCGCTCGCCGCCGCCGTGCTGGAGATCGAGGCGCACGTGGCATCCGACGGCTGGGACCAGCCGGCGCGGCTCTACGCCCTGGTCGACACCGCCGAGCTGGTGGCGCAGGAGCCGGCCCTGGCCGCGGCGATGTCGATCGACGGACCGGGCGACGAGGGTTCGTTCACCCCGATCGAGCAGGAGGGGCTGCCGCCCGGCCAGCCGCTCGAGGAGGCCCTCCACTCGATCGCGTGGCCCGGCAGCGTCGCCGGCTGCGCCGCCGTGCTCGAGCGGCTGGTGCTGCCTCCCGGCGTCGACGACGACATCCCCGACGACCCGATGTCGGCCGAGCTGTTCGCCCGCGAGCACCCCGACCGCCAGGAGGTCCGCATGGTGGCCGGCGTGACCCGCGCCGGGGCGTCGTACTGTGCCCTGCGGCTGCGGGCCCACGACGATGAGCAGGCCGTGGTCAACGGCACCGACCTGGTGCCCGGTCTCCTCCAGCTCCTCCACGCAACGTTGCACGACACCCCCACCGACAACGCCTGAGCAGGGATTCGGCATGAGCACTCCGTTCGACAACCCCCGACCGACCCCGCCGCGACCGGCGCCGACCTCGCGACGTCCCGGCACGCTGGTGATCACCGCGATCGTGCTGATCGTCGCCTTCATGCTGCTCAGCGGGTTCGCGTCCTTCTGGACCGAGCGGCTCTGGTTCCGCTCGGTCGGCTACAGCGAGGTCTTCACCACCCTCCTGCTCACCCGCGTGGGCCTGTTCCTGGTCTTCGCCGGCCTCATGGCCGCCACCGTGGCGGTGGCGATGTCGATGGCGTACCGCTTCCGGCCGGTGCTGTGGCCGGGGATGCCGGGCATGCCCGACGACGGGATGGACCGCTATCGCGAGCTCCTCGCCCCGCGCATGGGTTGGGTCATCGGCGGCGCCGCCGTGGTGATGGGCCTCTTCGCCGGCGCCTCGGCCACCGGCCAGTGGCGCAACTACTCGATGTGGCGGCACAGCCAGGACTTCGGCAGCCGTGACCCGTACTTCGAGAAGGACGTCGGCTTCTACGTCTTCGACCTGCCGTTCTGGCACTACGTCGTCGACTTCGTGATGGCGCTCGCGGTGGTCGGGCTGCTGGCCTCGATCCTGGTCAACTACCTCTTCGGCGGCATCCGGATCTCGGCGCGACCGGGTCAGCGGTTGACCAGCGCGGCCCAGATCCAGGTCTCCGCGTTCCTGGCGATGTTCGTGCTCGCCAAGGCGGTCGACTACTGGCTCGACCGCTTCGACCTGGTGACCAACTCCGGGTCGATCTTCACCGGCATGGGCTACACCGACGACAAGGCGGTGCTGCCCGCGAAGGAGATCCTGGCCGGCATCGCGATCGTGTGTGCGGTGCTGTTCCTCGCCAACATCTGGCGCCGCACCTGGCTGCTGCCCTCGGTCGGCGTCGCGCTCTTCGCGCTGTCGGCGATCATCCTGGGCCTGATCGTGCCGACCCTCGTGCAGGCGATCCGGGTCAACCCCAACGTGCCCGACCGCGAGGGGCGCTACATCAAGGCCAACATCGACGCGACGCGCGAGGCGTACTCCCTCGACGACGTCGAGATGGGCACCGTCACCGGCTCTGCGATCACGGGCGGCGGCCGCCTCGACACCCTCGACGGGATGACCTCCAGCGTGCCGCTCGTCGACCCCGAGGTGGTCAGCCAGGTCTTCGAGCAGCAGCAGCAGGTCCGGGCCTACTACTCGGTGAGCAACGTGCTCGACGTCGACCGCTACGAGATCGGCGGCAAGGACCGCGCCGTCGTGCTGGGCGTGCGCGAGGTCGACCAGACCGGCATCGCCGAGAGCGACCGCAACTGGGCGAACCTGCACACCGTCTACACCCACGGCAACGGTGTCATCGCGGCCTACGCCAACCAGCGTCCCGAGGACGACGAGAGCCAGTCGCTCAGCACCCAGTGGGCCGAGGGTCAGGAGGAGGACGAGGACGCGCTGACCCGTCTGTCGCCCGACGGCTACGAGGGCCGGGTCTACTTCGGCGAGAAGAGCCCGTCCTACAGCATCGTCGGCAGGCCCGACGGCGCCGAGGACGTGGAGCTCGACCTGCCCAAGGGCGCCCGTTCGGAGACCACCGAGGCCACGACGTACACCGGCAGCGGTGGCGTTCCGGTGGGGAGCCTGTTCAACAAGCTGCTGTACGCCGTGAAGTTCAGCGAGCCCAACTTCCTGCTCTCCAGCCGCGTCAACGAGAACTCCAAGGTCCTCTACGACCGCAACCCGCGCACCATGGTCGAGAAGGTCGCGCCCTGGCTGACCGTCGACTCCGACCCCTACCCGGTGGTCGTCGACGGCCGGATCCAGTGGGTGCTCGACGGCTACACCGTCACCGACAAGTACCCGCTCTCGCAGCGCGAGTCGCTGGAGACGATGACCGACGACTCCCTGCAGGAGGACACCGGCTTCCAGACCCTCCCGACCGACGAGGTCAACTACCTCCGCAACTCGGTCAAGGCCACGGTCGACGCCTACGACGGCACCGTGACGCTCTACGAGTGGGACGAGGAGGACCCGATCCTCGAGGCGTGGACCGAGATCTTCCCCGGCGTCGTGCAGCCCAAGGACGACATCCCCGAGTCGCTGCAGGAGCACCTCCGCTACCCCGAGGACCTCTTCAAGGCCCAGCGCTTCCAGTTCCAGCGCTACCACGAGACCTCGGCGTCGGCGTGGTTCGAGGGATCGAGCCGCTGGGAGGTGCCCAGCGACCCGCAGCGCACGACCCGGCTCCAGCCGCCGTACCGCCTGTTCACCGACACCGGTGACGGCGACACGTGGTCGCTGACGTC
>CAZDAO010000253.1:0-5768 GCA_964503015.1 uncultured Nocardioides sp.
CGGCAGGTAGATGTCCTCGTAGGGCGGTCGGCCGCCGTCGGCCGGGTCGGGGAACACGTCGTGGATCACCAGCACCCCGTCGGCCGCGACCCAGTGGGTCCACCCGCGGAAGTCCGCGCGGGCGGGCTCCACGCCGTGGCCGCCGTCGATGAACAGCAGGGACAGGGGAGTGCGCCACCACCGGCTCACCGTGCCGGACCGGCCCACGACGGCGACCACCTGGTCCTCGAGGCCGGCATCGGCGATCGTGCGCCGGAAGGTGGGCAGGGTGTCCATCAGCCCGAGGTCGGGGTCGACGAGGGAGTCGTCGTGGTGCTCCCACCCGGCCTGGTTCTCCTCCGACCCGCGGTGGTGGTCGACGGTGAAGACCGTGCCGCCCACCTCTCGTGCAGCCGCGCCGAGCCAGATCGCGGACTTGCCGCAGTAGGTGCCCACCTCGAGCACGGGGCCATGGGGCAGCCGCTCGCGCGCCCAGCGGTGCAGCAGCGCGCCCTCGTCCTCGGGCATGAACCCCTTCGCGGCACGGGCGTGGTCGAGCAGGTCGGCTGGCATCACGGCGACGACCCTAGTTCGCCACATGACCCACTCCGTCACCGAGCGAGACTCAGTCCGACGGATCCGTGGGCTCCGCCGACGTCGGAGGGGGGCAGCGCGCTGACTCGTACGACCGTCCCCTCCGCCGGGCTCCACCCGACCAGCGCCTGGTCCACCGACACGAGGAGCATGCCGTCGGTCCACCATCCTTCGACGTCCACCCAGGGGTTCATGCGGCGCTGCCAGGTGAGGACGCCGACGACGGCACCGGTGGCCGGGTCGACGGCCGGCATGCGGAAGGTCCGCCGCTCCCCGTCCAGTGCGGAGAGGGCGAGGAGGGTGGAGCTGCTCCACCCCCGGATCAGCTCGCCGCCGTCGTCCGGAGCGTCCACGAGCAGGTCGGGTTCGTCCTCGCTCGCCGAGCCCTGCGCGCGTACGGCGAGCCCGTCGCCCTCGTGTCGGGCGGTGGCCGGCGTGCCGTCGGGGAGGAAGACCAGGTTCAGCATCGGCACCTCGGCAGCGGCCACGGTGCCGGAGGACGTGTCGACCCTGCGATCGGGTCCTTCCCGCGTGTTCGCGGTGAGCTCGCGCCCGTTCGGGTGCCACCGGACACCCGCCACCGGACCGCTGTCGGCGAGGTACTGCCGGTGCTCGCCGGTGCGGAGGTCGAACACGAGGACGCCGGCTGCCGAGCTCCAGGCGATGTGTACGCCGTCCGGGCTGAGGTCCCCGGTGCCGATCGGGTCCGGGCCGGGCCACCAGGCCTCGTCGAGGCCGATGGTGTCGAGGTCGAGTCGTTCCCACGATCCGTCCCGGTAGCGGATCCCGATCGACTCCGTGCCCCACCCGGCTCCGTCGCCAGCCGACTCGTAGGGCCGGTAGAGCAACCGCGCCCGCTCGGCCCCCGCGGGCGTGTAGGCCGGCATCGCGTCGAGCGATTCCGGGAAGCGCGTCGGGAGACCCGTCAGGGTCCGGCGCGGGATGAGCTCGCTCCTCTCGATCGTCGCGACGACCGCCGGTGACGCGGGTGAGGTGATGTCGTCCTGCGGCGTGGTGCCGGCCGTGCACCCACCCAGAAGCAGGACCGAGAGGACGGCGACGTCTCCTCTCCACGCGCCGACTCGTGGACCACGTCCACATGTGGGCTGCCCCGCCATGCGCGCGACGCTACATCGGGCCTCCGCACGCCGGTCGCGTCCAGGTCCCGACCCGACCCCAACCTTCTGCCACGCTCGTGGCGTCAGGATGTTGAGGGGGTGGTCTCGTGGACCCCGATGTGAACCAGAACGACGGTGTGTCGACCGCGCCGTCGTTCGAGGAGTTCGTCGCGGCGCGGTGGGCGGCACTCGTGCGGACGGCGCACCTGCTGACCGGCAGCCCGGACTCGGGGGCCGACCTGGTGCAGGAGACGTTGACGAAGGCCTATGCGCGCTGGGACCGGGTGTGTCGGGCCGACGTGGGCTGTTCACCGGTGGGCGGTTGAACGGCGCGCCAGCGAGGGCGGATTGAGCGAGCCCCGCGTAGTAGCTGTCCGCCTCGAGGAGATCCATGATCCAGTCGCCCAAGCGGGTCGGGAGTTGCGTCGGCCAGCACGGCTGGCGCCGAGGTCGTGGGCCCAATGCTGTCGACCTGCGCGAACTGCGGCCGCGTGCCGTAGCCGTAGGGCCCTCCTACCTCGGGACGCGTCGAAGGCCCGTGCGGCCTCGTGCTGACGGCGTCGTGAAAGCTGAGTTGACCGTTCACCCACGGCGGGCCGCGCTCAGTCACAGCGTCAACTGGGCGCTCGCTTCGGTGGGGACCGTCATAGCCGTAGCTCGGCGCCAGTTGGGTGGGAGTGAAGGCCACCGCTGCCTGGGTCGGCGCGATCAGGAGCGCCGCGAGCAGCGCGACGAGCCCGCCGACGACCGACACGAGGCGCCTAGCCATCGGGATCCGCCGAGCGCCATCTCGCCGATCGAGATCTAATCAATGTCAACCTCGACGCCGAAGAGCCGCTTCGCATCCTCCGCGAACTCGCCTCCAGCCCGCGCTGGGAGACGCGCTCGCCACCACTCAGAACCGGGACGCACTTCGGGGCCTTCATCCAAGAGGGTGTGAAGTCGGCCGTCGATCGCGACGATCTGCGCCTGAAGATCCGCCCACTCCGGGTAGTCCACGAGACGCTGGCTGCTGAGCGCGGCCTGGAGGTCATCCCTCACAGACAACTCATTTTCGTACTCGTAGAGATCACCTGCATACCCAGCAGCGACCTCATCTACGAACCGCCATCAGACCGGTGACCATGGCGAGCACTATGCGTCTCAAGGCCGATTCTCCACTCCCGCCAGATCGATCGACTCCTTGGCCAGGTAGTTCGACCACCGGTCGTACAAGGCCTCTTCACCCACAGGCTCGCCGGGAGGCGGCGGCATGTAGCGCACGAACGGTGCCACCGCGGCCGGGTACTCGAAGTCGGCGTAGATCTGCTCAACGATGCCGAGCGGGTCACGGAGGTGCTCGCGCATCTCAAAGGCGGCCTTTAGTTCCAGATAGATCCACTTCCGTACCGACTGAGGCGGGAACAGTTCGGCGTCATCTGGATCGGTCGCCCGCAGCGCTGCGCGAACCGACGCGACATCTTCTCGGTCGATCTGGACGAGGTCGAGCAACGTGGGATCGGCGAAACCTTCGGTGACTTCATCCGCGGCGAGGGCTACCGCGGTGGGCGGTGAGACCAAGCCGAGTGACAGCCCGAGGCGGAGGTCCTCCGCGTTCAGGGTCACGCGTGCCGCGCGGATGAAGTCACGATCGAGTTCGAGTTTCACGGCACCACCTGATTCGGAGAGCCGGTGACCGACCCGCCGGGGATGAAGCGTTGGTGATTGATCACCGGGTTGGCTCCTGAGCGGTCAATGATCCACTCGAAGACGCCGGACTTGCCGTTGACCTCACCGGGGAGCTGGTAGAGCTCTCTGCTGACGCCATCTCCTCCCTTGATGGCGAAGCGCTGGGCAGCTGGATTGTCGACAACCCATGAGACCGATCTGTGGAAGGGATCGCTCTTGCTCAGCGCCGTTCCAGTTCGTTCGAGTCCCGAAGCAAGCTCGGGCGTTGACTTTGCGGCTGTGGCACCTGTCGGTCGGAGTCGGGTCCCGAGTCGGGATATTGCGGCGCGGACGTTGGCGACGGTCTGTCCGACGGCGGGTCGCACGCGGGAGATCGCTGCGCGGGTTTGGGTCCAGACGCGTCCAGTGAGTGGGCTGAGCTTGGCGGCGACGCGAACTAGTGCGAGTTCGGAGACGCCGCCGATGAGGGCGTCTCGGATGAGCAGTTGGGGGTTGAGGGCGGCGGCCCAGGGGTCCTGCCCGGCGGTGTGGGCGGTGAGGCCGCGGTGGACGGCTCCGCCGCAGGCTGCTCCGGCGGCACCGGCGGCGAACGGACCCGCTGGAGCTGCTGCCAGACCGCAGCCAAGGCCGACGGTGATGGAGGCGGTGGTGATGAAGAGTTCCTGGTGGTCGCAGATGACGCTGGCCAGGAAGCCCTGGCAGTCGGTCTCACCAGGCCGCAGACCGGTGGGGTCGGAGAGGTTGAGCGGGTCGTTGTTGGCGTAGTGGTACGGGTTGGCGATGGTGGTGGTGCCGTCGACGCCGTCGAGGGGGTCGGGGCTGAGGAAGGTGCCGGTGGCGGGGTCGTAGTCGCGGGCGCGGAGGTGGATGAGAGATCCGGCATGGACCTCATCGAGGTACCCGAAACCGACACCGAGATCACCAGAGGACACGTCGCCGAACGGGTTGTAGGAGTCGGCGCGGACCACGCTGGCGGTGTCGGGCGTCGAGAGTGCGGATCCGCGTGCGTCGTGGGCGATGCTGCCGGTGCATCCGATGCCGGCGGGACAGTCGGTGCGGATCAGGTCGCGGCCGTAGGCCGCGGTGGTCTCGTTGGCCGTCCCGCGTTGTCCGGACCACACGATGCGCGGAACCTGCCCGGCTGCGGTGTCGGTCTCGTCCCACACCAGCTGGGTGGTCTGGGTGGGGTGACCGGTCCGGGCGACGTCGACCTGGGCGAGCCGTCCGTCGGAGCGGACCCGGCGTTGGATGTCCACCACACCGGCGGGGCTGGTGTGCTGCTCGCCGGTCAGCGCGCCGCGGACGTCCCAGGTCCAGGCCACCGAGTTCGCACCAGCGTTGGCGCCACTCGTGGTGGTCCAGGACTCGCTGGTACGGCGGCCCGAAGCGTCGTAGGCGTAGGCGTGTGCGATGCCGTCGACGATGCGGCTGGTCAGCTGCGAGGCGTCGTCGTAGGCGTAGGTCGTCTCGACGCTCGAGCCGGCGGCGGGATCGGTGACGGTGAGCGCGGTGCGGCGGCCGAGGTCGTCGTAGGCGTAGGTCTCGTCGGTGCCGGCGCTGCGGTCCACGCCGAGGAGCTGGCCGGCGTCGTCGTAGTCGTAGCCGGTGGTGACGGCCGGGTCGGTGCCGCGGGTGGTGGTCTCGGCGGTGACCCGGCCGGCGTCGTCGTAGGTCAGGTCGGTGCTGGTGGTGGGCCCTCCGCCAGTCCCGCTGGTGGGGACATCTTGGTAGCGGCTGGTCAGGCCGGTGGCCGGGTCGAGGGTCCAGGTGCGGGTGCGTTGCCCGGGCTGGGTCTGCTCGGTCAGGAGCCCGTCGGCGTCGTAGGCGTTGGCGGCCTCGGACGTCCATGTGGCAGGGATGCTGTCGGTGCCGGGGTCGGTGAGCCGTTGTACGGCGGCGAGGTAGCCGTCGGGGGTGTAGGTGTGGCGGCGCACGGTGCCGTCGGGGTAGGTGATCCGCAGTCGCCGGCCGGCCAGGTCCCAGGTCCAGGCCAGGTCTCGGTCACCGGCGTTGTCCTCGGCCACCAGGTTGCCGACCGGGTCGTAGGTCCATTCGGTGGTGCCCGAGACGTGGTCGGCCTTGGTCCGGCGGCCTTCCTTGTCGTAGGTGAAGGTCGTGTCGGGAACGACGTTCTGGCCGGTGGTCTGGTCGGGGTAGCTGATCGAGGTCAGCTGGCCGAGGGCGTCGTAGCCGTAGGCTTCGTGCCGGTCTGCGGGGTCGTGGCGGGTGGCGAGCCGGCCGAGGGTGTCGTAGGTGTAGGTGGTCTCGCGGGCCAACGGGTCGACGGTCGCGGTGAGCTGGTCGGCCTTGTTGTAGCGCCACCGGACGACCTTGCCGTGGGCATCGGTGCGGATGGTGCGGTTGCCGCGGCTGTCGTACCCGAAGCTGGTCTGCGCGCCGAGCGGGTCG
>CAZDAO010000254.1:0-5730 GCA_964503015.1 uncultured Nocardioides sp.
CTCGACCGGGGTGCCGAGCTGTTCGTCTTCGGCCAGTACGGCAACGAGCGGTGGTCGGCGACCGAGCAGCGCATCCTGTCCCCGCGCCCGCCGGCGGGTCTGGCCAGCTTCGAGCGCGAGCTCCCCGGCGTGCTGCGCCGGGCCGACGCCGCGGACGCCTACATCGAGGAGAAGGGCCTCGCGGTCGCCGTGCACACCCGCCGGATGGAGGATCCTGCGGCCGCCTTCGAGCGCATCGTCGCCCCGCTCGGCGCGCTCGCCGAGCGTCACCACCTCACGATCGAGCCGGGTCGCAACGTGGTCGAGATCCGCTCCGGTGAGATGCACAAGGGCCAGGCGGTGCGGACCTTCGTGGAGGAGCAGCAGGCCAAGGGCGTCGTCTTCGGCGGCGACGACCTCGGCGACATCGAGGCGTTCGAGGCCGTCCGCGACCTGCGCGAGGAGGGCCTCCCCGGCCTGGTGATCTGCTCGGCGTCGACCGAGCAGCCGGACCTGGTGGACCTGGCAGACGTCGTCGTCGACGGCCCCGCCGGCGTGGTGGACGTGCTCGGCCGGCTGCTCCAGCAGCGCTGACCGCCCTCCTTCCCAGTCCGTCCCCGTCCGTCCCCCTCCACTCCATCCACATCGTGGAATCGGTGTGCGCATCGTGAGACGCGCGCCTAGGCTGGTCCTGCTCATCACGAGGGACTGAGGGAACGGCCCGTTGAAGTCCCGGCAACCACCCATGGGCCTCCTGTCCGGACATCACCCGGCAGTCATGGGAGCAGGTGCCAAATCCGGTCCACGCGAGAGTCGCGGGGACAGATGAGAAGGAGGACTTCATGAGCACCCTGCTGGACGAGAGCACCACCACCCCCCGGAAGGGGCTCCGTGACGGGGCCTTCGGCAACGCCCGGGCGCTCGCCTGCCGCGAGTGCGGGCACGAGGTCGCACTGGGGCCGTCGTACGCCTGTCCGGAGTGCTTCGGGCCGCTGGAGGTGGCCTACGACTTCCCGGCCGTGACCCGCGAGGAGATCGCCGCCGGCCCCCGCAACATCTGGCGCTACAAGGCGCTGCTGCCGGTGCCCGACGACATCGAGCAGAGCCCCAACACCGAGCCCGGCTTCACCCGGCTCCTCGAGGCCAGGAACCTCGCCCGGGAGCTGGGCATCGACAAGCTCTGGGTCAAGGACGACTCGACCAACCCGACCAACTCCTTCAAGGACCGCGTCGTGGCCTGTGCCCTGAGCGCCGCGCGTGAGCTCGACGCCAAGGTGTTCGCCTGCCCCTCCACCGGCAACCTCGCCAACGCCGTCGCCGCGGCGGGCGCGCGCGCCGGCATCACCACCGTGGTCTTCATCCCGAGCAACCTCGAGAAGCCCAAGCAGGTCAACTCGGCCGTCTACACCGACCGTCTCGTCGCCGTCGACGGCAACTACGACGACGTCAACAAGCTGGCGTCCGAGATCGCCGGGGAGGAGGAGGGCTGGGCGTTCGTCAACGTCAACGTGCGCCCGTTCTACGCCGAGGGCTCCAAGACGCTGGGCTACGAGATCGCCGAGCAGCTCGGCTGGCGCCTGCCCGACCAGATCGTCATCCCGGTGGCGTCCGGCTCGCAGCTGACCAAGGTCGACAAGGCGTTCCAGGAGCTCATCGCCCTCGGCCTCGTCGAGGACAAGCCCTACAAGGTCTTCGGCGCCCAGGCCTCCGGCTGCTCGCCGGTCTCGGTCGCCTACAAGGCCGGCACCGACGCGATCCGTCCGGTGAAGCCCGACACGATCGCCAAGAGCCTGGCCATCGGCAACCCGGCCGACGGCATCTACGTCCTCGACATCTGCCGTCGCTCCGGGGGAGCGGTGGAGGACATCAGCGACGACGAGGTCCGCGAGGGCATCCTGCTGCTCGCCCGCACCGAGGGAATCTTCACCGAGACCGCCGGCGGCACCACGGTCGGCGTGCTGCGGAAGCTCGTGGAGACCGGCCAGCTCGACACCTCGCTGGAGACCGTCGTCATCAACACCGGCATGGGCCTGAAGACCCTCGACGCGGTCGCCGACCACGTCGGCCCCGCCGCCACCATCGCACCCAGTTATGACGCCTTCGTGGCATCCGGCGTCCTCTGAGCGCACTCTGGTGGAGCGTCTGCTGCGTTGTCGGCGCTTGACGACCCGCTTCGCTCGAAGGTCGCCCGCGCACCTCCGCCGTGCAGCCGCACGCACCAGAGCACGCTCAGCCCGTCCAACCAACGAAGGAAGCCGCATGTCAGTCTCGGTCCGCATCCCGACCATCCTCCGCACCTACACCGGCGGCGAGTCGGAGGTGTCCGCCGACGGTGACACCCTCGCCGCCGTGCTCGACGACCTCGATGCCCGCTACTCCGGCATCAAGGGGCGCATCCTCGACGAGGCGGGGTCGCTGCGGCGCTTCGTCAACGTCTACGTCGGCAACGACGACGTGCGCTTCCTCGACGAGCTCGCCACCCCGACGCCGGACGGCGTGCAGATCTCGGTGATCCCAGCGGTCGCCGGCGGCTGAGACCGTCTCACGGGGCGCGTACGTCGACCACGGCGGCGTTGCCGCGCCCGTCGATCCTGACCTCCGCGACGGCACCGTCGCGCAGCAGGTCCTCGGCGGCGGCCGCCTCGTCCTGCGGGAGGAACCAGCTCTCGATCCCGCACCGGATCTGCCACGACCGGTCGTCACAGGCGAGGTAGGGGCCGTCCGCAGGCCGCTCGCGGACCCAGTCCTCGGCCACCCAGGCGCCGTCGCGCTCGACGAGGGTGACGTAGACGGCGCCCTCCTCGCCGTCGTCGAGCGAGCCGAGGCCGGGGTCGCCGGACGACTGCGAGGAGTCGTGCCGGAGGTCGGGGTAGTCGAGCGCGACGTAGGCGCCCCGGAACGGGTCGACAGGGTCGAGCGGCGTCACCCGCACCAGGTAGGTGTCACCGGTGACCCGGGCGGAGAGCTGGGGCGCGACGGCGACGCCGACGAGCAGCAGCTGGGTGAGCGCCACGGCGGCGGTGGTGACGGTGCGGTTCATCGGGCGGCTCCTGTCGTTCCGGTGTCGGTGTCGGTGTCGGTGTCGAGCGCCTGGGCCAGTCCCCGCCTGGCCCGGTCGAAGAGGAAGCCGGTGCCGAGGAAGACCGTGCCCAGCACCACGAACAGCCAGGCGCCGGTCACGATCGGCGCGAACACGGCGAAGCTCTGGAAGGTCGTGAAGACCACCAGGCCCACCATCGCCATCCAGGTGAGGGGCTGGTGCTCGCGGACGGTCCCGAGGGCGACCAGCCCGACCGCGAGGACGACGTACGCCGCGACGGACACCGCGGCGTGCGCCCAGTCGGCTGCGTCGACCGACGCCGTGTCCGTGCCGGTCTGCCAGCTCGCCAGTCCGAACGCGACCGCGAGGACCACGACGGCGCCGACGGGCTCGAGGAGCCGGCGCCCGGGCCGGACCGCCACCGCGGCCAGGAGCGCCGCTGCGGCGCCGGCGAGGGCCAGCACGAGCCAGAGGCCCCAGGTCACCTCGTCGGACCCGACGTCGGGGATCGCGGCGACGAAGAGCGCGAGCAGCGCCATGCCGCCGGCCACGGTGCGCCAGGTCCACGCGAACGACGCGAGGCGTCCGTCGTGCAGCACGGCGAGGCTGGACGCGAGGACCGCGCCCGCGCCGAGGAGCAGCACGACGGCGAGCCCGCTGGGCTCGTCCCACAGCGGCTGGCTGAACCACCAGCCGACGCCGGTGGCAACACCCACGAGGAACGGCAGGTAGGCGCGCGTCGCGTAGGCGTGCACGAGGGCGGCGGCGGACCAGAGGCCGACGAGACGCGGCTCGAAGGCCGGCACCTGGAGGGACTGGGCGGCCTGGAACACGACGGCGCCGATGGCCAGGGCCGCCAGCAGGCGGACCGCCCCGACGACCGGGGCCGACACCGTCCGGGCGGCGAGCAGCTCGCCGCCGACCAGGCAGGCGAGCCAGATGAGCGCGACCGTCACGAAGCGGGCGAGCGGGGAGAGCTGGTCGAGGTTCGCGGCGACCAGCCAGATCAGGCCGATCCCCACGAAGCCGCCGCCGAGGGAGAGCAGGACCCGGCCCACGCTCACCCTCGCATGGTCGGCGGCGGGTCGGTACCGCACGGCGATGCGTGCGGCCTGGTCGTCGGTGATCAGGCCGTCGGAGGCCCAGTCGGCGAGCTCGGTCCGCAACCACGCCAGCTGGCGGGGCGGGACGGCACGGGGAATGACAGCAGGAGCGTCCATGGGCCCAGCGTGGCGCCGTCGCCGGGTGCTGTCCTGAGTACGTGGACCCAACTGTGACGTGACGTTGGGCCCGCGGTCGCGCCTGGTTGCCGCCGTGTTCAGACGGGTCTGGTTGAAGGAGGGCGTGCCCAGCAACCACCTGACCCGCGCCGGCATGGCGATCGCGGTGCTCGGCGGCCTCGCGGGAGGGACGGCGTACGGCGCCCGCGAGCTGCTCGTGCGCCAGGCAGCCCAGGCGCGGCGGGCCATCGGCAAGCCCCTCGGTGAGGCGGCGCCGATGGCCGACCGGCACTACAAGAAGAAGCTCGGCCGGCCCGTCGACCTGCTGGTGCTGGGTGACTCCATCGCCGCCGGACTGGGCGCGGAGCGGCCCGAGCACACCCTCGGCGGCCGGCTGGCCCGCGGCATCGCCCGTCAGGCCGGGCGTTCGGTGCGGCTGCGCACGGCAGCGGTGGTCGGCGCGGAGAGCAGCATGCTGGCCGGGCAGCTCGACACCCTGCCGCCGGCCTACCGGCCGGACGTGGCGGTGGTGGTCGTGGGCGGCAACGACGTGACCCACCGAGTGCCCGTCGCGGAGTCCGTACGCCACCTCGGTGCGGTGGTCGACGCGCTGCGCGACCGCGGTGCCGAGGTCGTCGTGGGCACCTGTCCGGACCTCGGCGCGCTGCGCCCGGTGCCGCAACCCCTGCGGGCGCTGGGGTCCCGCGCCTCGCGCCAGCTGGCGGACGCGCAACGCGCGGTCGCCCTGGAGCGCGGTGCGCGCGTCGTCTCGCTGGCGCACGTGGTCGGACCGTTCTTCATCACCAACCCGGACGAGATGTTCAGCCTCGACCGGTTCCACCCCAGCGCCCACGGCTACAAGCGGACCGCGAAGGCGATGCTCCCGTCGGTGCTGGCGGCGCTGGGCGTGGTCGACGACGTGCCGTTCGGGCACCACGCTCCCGGGGTGGACGGCTCAGGCTAGGGTTCGACCGTGCGCACCACTGCTCGACGGGCCGGCGAGGTCGTCAGGAAGGCCGCCCAGAAGGCCGGCCGCATGCAGGCGTCCCCACCTCCGGCCCCCGACGAGCCGACCGCGGAGCAGAAGAAGGCCGAGCGCCGTCGTCGCCTGCTGGCCAGCGACCTGACCGAGCTCGCCATCGAGTTCCGCACCGACAAGTGGGGAGTGCACAAGTACACCCCCCACTACGAGCGGCACCTGCAGCACCTGCGCAAGGAGTCGTTCACGCTGCTCGAGCTGGGCATCGGCGGCTACAAGAAGCGTCGCAGGAGCGGCGCGTCGTTGAAGATGTGGCGCTGGTTCTTCCCCAAGGCGCGCATCGTCGGCCTCGACATCGAGGACAAGTCCTGGCTCACGCGCGGCCACATCCACGCCTACCTCGGCGACCAGACCGACCCCGAGATCCTGCACCGGATCATCGAGGAGCAGGGTGCGCCGCTCGTCGTGATCGACGACGGCAGCCACATCCCCGAGCACGTGCGCGAGTCCTT
>CAZDAO010000255.1:0-5728 GCA_964503015.1 uncultured Nocardioides sp.
GACCGCTGCGCCGCGGAGCGCGAGCGCCGCTGCGAGCGCTGACCTGTCACCTGCTCGACACAATGTGACAACCTCGCGACATTTCCGGCTCAAAGGCCGTTTCCGGTCGCCCCGAGTCGATCCCGGCCGCTACGGTCCTGAGGCCGCGCCGGGCGCTCAGCGCCTGTGCGATCTCTCGAGCTCGGGCTCGAGGCCATGCCGTCGACCAGTCCGGAAGCCGTGACCTTCTCCGAGTACCTGTCCAGGAACTACGACAACCTCATCGAGCTCTCGCTCGAGCACGTCCAGCTGGTCCTCATCTCCATGGGGATCGCGATCCTCGTGGGCCTGCCCCTCGGGGTGCTCGCCCACCGCCGGTCCTTCACCCGCGGGCCGATCGTCAGCTCCGCGTCGTTCTTCCTCACGCTGCCGTCGCTGGCCCTCTTCGCCATCTTCGTCCCGGTGTTCGGGCTCGGCGCACCCCCGGCGATCGCCGGGCTCGCGCTGTACGCGCTGCTGCCGATCGTGGCGAACACCCTGGCCGGCCTGAGCGCCGTGGACCCGGCGATCGTCAAGGCCTCGCGCGGCATGGGCATGAGCTCAACGGCACGCCTCGTGCGGGTCGAGCTGCCGCTCGCCTGGCCGGTCATCGTCACCGGCATCCGGGTGTCGACGCAGGTGCTGGTCGGGATCGCCGCCATCGCGGCGCTGGTCGGCGGGCCGGGGCTCGGGCAGGAGATCTTCCGCGGCATCCGGTCGGTGCCCAACGCCAACGCCCCCAACCTCGTCTACGGCGGCACGCTGGCGGTCATCGTGCTCGCCCTGCTGTTCGACGCCGCGTTCGTCCTGATCCGCCGACTGACCACCTCGCGAGGCATCCGATGACCACGACCACCACCCCGTCGACCAGCAGCTCCGGGCCCGAGGACCGCACTCCGGCGGCCGAGACCATGATCGAGCTCGTCGAGCTCACCAAGACCTTCCCCGGCCAGCGGTCACCGGCGGTCGACCGGCTGAGCCTGTCCGTCGCGCGAGGGGAGATCGTCGTGCTCGTCGGTCCGTCGGGCTGCGGCAAGACCACCTCGATGGAGCTGATCAACCGCCTCATCGAGCCGACCTCGGGCCACATCGTCCTCGACGGCGAGGACGTGACCCGCGGCAACCCGGACCACCTGCGTCGCCGCATCGGCTACGTCATCCAGGAGACCGGCCTGCTGCCCCACCGCACCATCGCCCAGAACATCGGCACCGTCCCCCGGCTCCTCGGCTGGGACAAGGACCGCACCGCCGCCCGGGTCGACGAGCTGCTCGGGATGGTGGGCATGGACCCCGACACCTACCGCGCGCGCTACCCCAAGGAGCTCTCCGGCGGACAGCGCCAGCGCGTCGGGGTGGCCCGGGCGATGGCCGCCGACCCGCCGGTCATGCTGATGGACGAGCCCTTCGGCGCCATCGACCCGATCACCCGCGAGCGCCTCCAGAACGAGTTCCTGCGGCTCCAGCAGCAGATCCAGAAGACGATCATCTTCGTCACGCACGACATCGACGAGGCCATCAAGATGGGCGACCGCATCGCGGTGCTCCGCGACCACTCGCACATCGCACAGTTCGACACCCCGGAGAACCTGCTGACCAACCCGGCCGACGACTACGTCTCCGACTTCATCGGAGCGGGGGCGTCGCTCAAGCGCCTGAACCTGTCCCGCATCCGTGACCTGGAGATCAGCTCCGACGCGCCGGTCGGGTCGGTCACCGACGACGCCTCAGACCTGCGGAGGGCGCTCGGGGCCTCGGACTGGTCGGCGATGCTGCTGCTCGACGCCGACCGCCGCCCTGCGCGCTGGGCGACGATGGCCGACCTGCGCCGCGGAGGGCCGCTGTCCCGCGTGGGGCTCGAGGCCCGGGCGCTCGTCGAGCCGCACGCCACGCTGGCCGACGCCCTCAACGAGCTGATCACCTCCAACGGCGGCTGCGCGATCGTCGTGGACGGTTCCGGGGTCTACCAGGGGATCGTCGACCTCGAGACGATCATGGCAGCGGTGCGCACCATGCGCGACCAGCACGCCGCCTTCTACCTCGCCCAGAAGACCTCCCCCGACGAGGTGGGCTGATGACGTCCACCGCCGAGACGGACGTCGCGCTCGGCCCGGCCCCCACCGAGGTCGCCTCCCACCGGCCGACCCTCCTCGAGTGGCTGGGCATGCCGCTCTTCCTCGTCGTCGTGCTCGGCGCCACCTGGGCGTGGGTGCACTCCCGCGACCTCGACTCGATCGAGGAACGCGTGCTGACCCGCGACCAGCTCGTCGAACGGACGGTGGAACACCTCGAGCTCACCGCGGTGTCCACCGCGATCGTGCTCGCGCTGGCGATCCCGCTCGGCATCCTGCTGACCCGGCGGTTCGCCCGCGCCGCCGTGCCCGTGGTGATCGGCATCGCCAACATCGGCCAGGGCATCCCGTCGTTCGGGCTGCTCGCGGTGATCTACGTCGCCTTCGGACTCCTGGGCTTCACCCCGGTGGTCATCGGTCTCGTCGCCTACTCCACGCTGCCGATCCTGCGCAACACCATGGTCGGCCTGCAGCAGGTCGACCGGAGCCTCATCAAGGCCTCCCGCGGCATGGGCATGTCCTCCACGGCCGTCCTGCTGCGCGTCGAGCTCCCGCTCGCCGTGCCGGTCATGGTCGCGGGGCTGCGGACCGCCCTGATCATCAACGTCGGCACGGCCACCCTCGCCACCTTCTTCGGCGCCGGCGGGCTCGGCTACATCATCTTCAACGGCATCCAGCTCAACCGGGACACGATCCTGGTGACCGGCGTCGTCCTGGTCTCCGGGCTGGCCCTCCTCGTCAGCTACCTCGCCGGCATGACCGGTCGCCTGCTCGCACCCCGCGGGCTCTGAGGTCCATCCCCGACGCTCTCTGGAAGGAGCAGCATGACCATCAAGCACGCCCTCGCCACCTCCGGCGTCCTCACCCTGGCCCTGTCCCTCGCCGCCTGCGGCGGTGACGACGGCGGCGGCAGCGCGACCGAGGGGACGCTGGACGGCGCCTCGATCGCGGTCGGCTCCAAGGACTTCGACGAGCAGCTGATCCTCGGCAACATCAGCAAGCTGGCCCTCGAGAACGCCGGCGCCGACGTCACGGACGAGATCAACACCGGTGGCACCGACGTCACCCGCAAGGCACTGACCAGCGGAGCCATCGACACCTACTGGGAGTACAACGGCACCGCGTGGATCTCCTTCTTCAAGGAGACCGAGCCCATCGCGGACCGCGTCGAGCAGTACGAGGTGGTGCGCGACCGCGACCTGGAGGAGAACGACCTCCACTGGCTCCAGCCCGCGAACTTCAACAACACCTACGCCCTCGCGTTCCCCAGCGAGGCGGCCGAGGAGCTCGGCAACCCGGAGACGCTCTCCGACCTGGGCGACCTCATCGCCAGCGACCCCGACCGGGCCACGCTCTGCGTCGAGAGCGAGTTCTCCGCCCGCGACGACGGCCTGCCCGGCATGGAGAAGACCTACGGCTACGAGTTCCCCGAGGGCAACGTCACCGTCCTCGACACCGGCATCGTCTACTCGGCCGCCGACAAGCAGGACCCGTGCAACTTCGGCGAGGTCTTCACCAGCGACGGTCGCGTCAGCGCCCTGGACCTCACCGTGCTGGAGGACGACCAGGGGTTCTTCCCGCTCTACAACCCCAGCCCCGTCTTCACCGACGACGTCTACAGCGAGTACGGCGAGGAGCTCGACGCGATCTTCGACCCGATCTCGGAGGCCCTCACCCAGGAGGAGATGACCTCGCTCAACGAGCGCGTGTCGGTCGACCTCGAGCAGCCCGCCGACGTCGCCGAGGAGTGGATGTCCGACAACGGGTTCATCTGACAACCATTCGCGGCGGACGCGCGTCCCACCACCGAACCGGCTCCGAGCCAGCTCCGACGCCCCGAGGATGAGATGCACCGCACGACACCACTGACCGCGACCGCGTTGCTCGGCCTGGCCC
Organism: uncultured Nocardioides sp.; assembly: GCA_964503015.1. Taxonomy (GTDB): domain Bacteria; phylum Actinomycetota; class Actinomycetes; order Propionibacteriales; family Nocardioidaceae; genus Nocardioides. The sequence goes on from CAZDAO010000255.1 coordinate 3,984, forward strand.
TGCTCGCGCCGACCACGGCGGCGACCGCCGCCGGCGAGACCTGCCGTGGCGAGGCTGCCACGATCGTCGGCACAGGCGGCGACCCGATCGTCGGGACGGAGGGCCGCGACGTCGTCGTGACCAACGGTGTCAGCTCGGTCCGGACGCTCGGCGGTGACGACCTCGTCTGCGTCACCGGGCGGTCCCTCCTGGAGCTGGTCGTGCAGGCGGGGGGCGGAGACGACGTCGTCGACGTGTCGACCATCGAGGCGAGCTCCGCCTTCACCTTCTTCACCGACCTGGGCGCGGGCCGCGACACCTACTTCGGCACCGAGGGGGACGACCGGTTCGCCGCCGACATCGACGACGGGGCCGGCCCTGACACCTTCGAGGGTCGCGGTGGCTCGGACTCGCTCCGCCTGTCCAGCGGCGACGCCGACCTCACGGTCGACAACCGCGCCGGCCGGGCCACCATCGCCGGCCAGGTGCGCGCCACGTGGTCGGGGATCGAGGAGTTCTGGCTCCAGCGCAACGGCACACGGGCGGTCGCCTTCGTCGGCTCCGACGCCGACGAGGACGTCTTCGACACCGGCACCGGCGAGAGCCTGGCCGACGTCGACCTCGGCAGGGGGGACGACTCGTTCCACGTGGACGTGGCCCCCCTCGCCGGCAGCCGGCTCCGTGGTGGCGGCGGACGGGACCGGATCGAGGTCCTGTCGGAGGGGACCGGGCTCGAGCTCGACCTCAAGCGGCACCGGATGGTCGTGGAGACCACCACGCCCTACTACGTCTCGACACCCGACTTCGAGGACGCCGGCGTCCACGCGCCCGACGTGGTGCTCCGCGGCGACGAGGGCTCGAACCGCCTGGGCTTCTCCGCGTGCCGCGCGGTGGTGAAGGGCAGGGAGGGCAAGGACGAGATCCGGCGTCAGTACGACGGCAGCTTCGCGTCCACGCTGGACTGCAAGGAGGCGGCCCGGATCGCCGGCGGGCCGGGCCACGACGACGTCCGGGGCACCCGTGGACCCGACGTGATCAGCGGCAACGACGGTCGCGACGTCCTCCGCGGCGGCCCTGGTGCCGACAAGCTGTTCGGTGGCCGCGGCCGCGACCGGGCCGCCGGCGGCAAGGGGCGCGACACGTGCCGGGCCGAGCGCCGGACGTCCTGCGAGCGCTGAGGCGGTTACCCTCCCGGCATGGCGTGGAGGTGGCGGCGTACGTCGCTGGGCGGAGAGGCAGACCGCGCCGCCTTCCGGGCGCTGCACAACGCCTCCCTCGCCAGCCCGGCGCTGCGTGAGGGCCTCACGTCGGCGAGCGCCGAGCGGTCCGTGCGCCACCTGCGCGCGCTGCTCGGCACCCCGGCCGCCGGGCTGGGCGACACGAGCGGGCTGCTGGCGTGGGACGGGCTCGGGAGCCACCACCGCAGCCAGCTCGCCGGCACGATCGCCCAGGTCGCCGAGACCGGCCGCACGATGATCGTCGACGAGCGCACGCTGGTCTGCGAGGACGGCGGCTGCCAGGTGCGCCAGGCCATCGTGAGCCCGCTGGTCGTCGAGGACACCCTCGTGGGGGCCCTGGTCGTCGGCGCGCCCCACACCACCGGGGGCCTGGTCCGCGCGGCCGACGAGGTGGCGTCGTGGGTGAGCGGCCAGCTGGAGCTGGCCGAGCTGGACGCCTCCCGCACCCGGCTGATGGAGGCGGAGGTCCGCGCCCTGCGGGCGCAGATCAGCCCCCACTTCGTCTACAACTCGCTCGGCGCGATCGCC
>CAZDAO010000256.1:0-4400 GCA_964503015.1 uncultured Nocardioides sp.
TGCGCGTGGCCGAGCTGACCGACTCGGGCGTGCGCGGGGTGCCGGCCGACGGCGTGGGCGGCGCCTGAGCCCGTCCCGGACGTCAGGGACGGGCGGCGGGTGGCAGGTCCGCGGCGGCCGCCTCGGGCGCCCCGGCCGGGTCCTCGGGCAGCTGGAGCACCTGCTCGCGGCACCAGTGGGAGACCTCGCGGGTGCCGGCCAGCACCTCGTCGCGGAACGACGCCCACGGCGCCCAGACGGCGTCGGCCACCTCGTCGGGGTCGAGCCGCACGGCATCGGGGTCGGTGACCCGGGCGGCGAAGACGGGGCACATCTCGTTCTCCACGACGCCGTCCTGCTCCGCGCGGTAGCGGAAGGCCGGCAGCAGCAGGCGCAGGTCGGTCACCTCGGTGCCGAGCTCCTGGCGGATGCGACGGCGTACGGCGTCGGGGAGGGCCTCGCCCGGGGCGGGGTGGCCGCAGCACGCGTTGGTCCACACGCCGGGGAAGGTGCGCTTGTGCAGTGCCCGGCGGGTGACCAGGACGCGTCCCTCGTCGTCGAAGAGGTAGCAGGAGAACGCGAGGTGCAGCGGGGTGTCCGCGTGGTGCACCGTCGCCTTGTCCTGCGTGCCGACGGCGCGGCCGTCCTCGTCGAGCAGGACGACCGACTCGGTGGGGGGCGCGACGGTGCTGCCGCTCGTGGGGGTCGTGGTCATGCGGGCTCCTCGGTCGGTGGATGGTCCTGGCGGAGGGCGGCCACGGCCCGCCCGGCGAGGGTGCCGACGACCGCGACGAGCCAGCCGGCGAGCACGTCGACGACGTAGTGCTCGCCGGTGTAGACGAGCGTGAGCGCCATGGCCACGGCGTACGCCGCGAGCAGCAGGCGCGCGAGCCGCCCGACCGACGGCCACAGGAAGAGCGCGACGAGGAGGGCGGCCCCGGCGTGGAGCGACGGCATGGCGGCCACCGGGTTGCTGGCGGACTGGCCCAGCTCGGTGAGCCGGGCGACCACGTCGAGGTGCAGCCACTCCCAGCCGAGCCCGGAGATGCGTGCGACGTCGCCGATCCGGCCCTGCTCGGCGGCCAGCCACGGCGGCGCGGCCGGGTAGGCGACGTAGCCGGCGATCCCGACGATCGTCATCACCAGCACCGCCGCCACCCACTCGCGGAAGCGGTCGCGCAGCCGGAACCACGCGACGGCCGTGAGCAGGGGGATCGCGACGAAGTGGGTGACGTAGACGAGCGCGGCGAGTGCGTCGTACCAGTGCGGGGTGCCGTCGACGAGGCGGGCCTGCAACCAGACGGTCGGGACGGTGCCGTGGAGGGCCTCGTCGGCCCGCGCCGGACCGAGGACGTGGAGCGCGGCGCCGACCCGGTTGGTCGAGGCGCCGTCGCCGGTGCCCAGGGGAGCGGTGATCCACTGCGCGACCCAGTAGGCGATCAGGATCGTGCTCAGCGGCGACCACGCGATCAGCAGCTGCGCGATCGGCCCGTGTCGCGTCTGCGCCGCGCGGGACGGGGCGTCCGGCGTGGCGTCCGCGGCTCGGGTGCGGGCCTCGACGGTCATCGCAGGCTCCCGCGGCGCCCGAGCCGCGCCAGCAGCGGCTGGAGGCGGAACCGGTTGTAGCGCTGGACGACGATGAACGGCAGGTTGACCAGCACGCCGTAGGCGACGAGCAGCGCCGACGCCAGCGGTGGGTTCCAGAGCAGGAACAGCGGCGAGCACGCCATCGCCCACCAGTGGGCGAGCTCCGCGCGACGGGTCTCGCGGACGAAGACGGCCAGCCCGGTCGCGTCGCGGCCGGGGAGCTCGCGCTTGCTGATGCCGCCGTCGAAGAGCGCCCCCGCCTCGGGCAGCCGGTCCTTCCAGCGGTGGATGCGCAGCGCGCGGCGGTAGAACCGTCCGCCGTCCTCGAAGCGGCGCGGTCGCAGCCACCAGCCGTCGTGGGTGAGACGCCGCTCGCCGAGGCGGTGCGCGGCGTAGCCGGTGCCGGCGTGGAAGACGCCCCAGGCCACGACGTCGACGGCGATGGTGGCCCAGACCGGCATCACGTAGCGCAGCATCAGCCCACCTCCCGCGCGGGCCGGTCGTCGCGCAGGTCGACGACCCGTCCGCGCCACTGCACCGAGCGGCGTACGACGGTGAGCAGCGCCGAGCGCGCGAAGACGAGGTCGAAGGCCAGCAGCGGCAGCGGGAACAGCGCCCACGTCCACCAGCGGAACGACCCGGCCCGCCGGAGCAGGACCCGCAGCTGAGCGGCGACGAGCAGCCAGCCGAGCGCCCACACGAGAGGGTGGCCCGCGGCGAGGTCGGCGCCGGCCAGCGACAGCAGCGCGCCGACCGCCACTGCGTGGTGGGCACAGATCCACAGCACGGTCGCGAGCGAGGCGCGCGGTGCGGCGGCCGCGGCGCCGGAGGCGATGTTCTTGGTCCAGCCGGACACCAGCTGGCGCAGGCCGCCGGGATAGCTGCGCATCGTCACGACCGGGCCGCCGACCGCGCACGTCACCGGCAGGCCGGAGGCGTCGTACTCCTGGGCGAGACGTACGTCGTCCAGGATCTCGCCGCGGACGGCCGCGTGGCCGCCGACGGCGAGGTAGTCGTCGCGGGAGGTGAGCAGGCACGGACCGAAGGCCATCGGTCGCCGCGACGGGCCGGCGCCGAAGGCGTCGCTCGACATCAGCGCGACGACGTTGAAGTAGGCCGACAGCTGCTCGTAGGGCTCCTCGACGCGGTGGTGGGGCTGCACCGAGACCAGCCCGCCGTGCCGGACGTGGAGGTCGAGGAGCCCGGCCAGCGCGTCGGGGGCGAGGACGGTGTCGGCGTCGAGGAAGAGCAGCAGGTCGCCGGTCGTGGCGTCGGCGCCGACGTGGCACGCCCACGCCTTGCCGGTCCAGCCGACGGGTGGGGTGCCCGCCGTGAGCACCCGTGCGCCGCCGTCGCGCGCCACCTCCGCCGTGCCGTCGGCGGACCCGTCGTCCACGACCACGACCTCGGCCACCGGCACCGTCGAGTCGCGCAGCGCGGCCAGGAGGTCGGGCAGGGTCCGCTCCTCGTCGCGGGCGGGCACCACCACGGACACGGTGTGACCTCCGGTCGTCCCGCCCCGCGCCACCGGCACCGCCCGCAGGTCGCGGAGCAGGAGCAGCGGGACCGCGAGGGCCGCCAGGACGAGGACCAGCGCGACGGCGTCAACCACGGCGGTCCGCCCGGAGCCGGGTGAGGAGCAGCGGCATGCCGCCCTGCGGGTGCACGGCCACCTGCGCCTGCGGTCGTGGCCGGCGCCAGCCGTCGGGGGTGGCGACCCGGTGGGTGGTGAGCAGCCGGTCGAGGACCACCGCCATCTCGCCGATCGCGAACTCGCGGCCGATGCAGAGGCGTGGCCCCAGCCCGAACGGCAGGTAGCCCGAGCGTCCCGCGCCGGGGTCGAGGAACCGCTCGGGGCGGAACGCCAGCGGCTCGGGCCAGAGCTCCGCGCGCCGGTGGACCACCCACGGGCTGATGATCGCGAGCGTGCCCTCGGGCACGTCCGTGCCGCCGAGGGTGTCCGGGCCGATCGAGCGGCGGGAGATCGCCCACGCCGGCGGGTAGAGGCGCAGCGCCTCGTCGATGACCGCGCGGGTCCACGGGATCCGGTCGCGGTGGTCGAGCATCGAGACCGGCGCGGGGAGCCCGGCGAGCTCGGCGCGGGCGCGCTCCTGCGCCTCGGGGTGCTCGGCCAGCAGCATGAGGGTCCAGGTCAGCGCGGCGGCCACCGTCTCGTGGCCCGCGATGACCATGGTGACGAGCTCGTCGCGCACCTCGACGTCGCTCAGGCCGCTGTCGAGGAGCAGGCCGAGCAGGTCGTCGCCGTACGCCGCCCCGCTGCCGGCGCGACCGTGGGACCGTCGTTCGGCCACCAGCTGGGCGGTGATGGCGTCGAGGCGGCGTCGGGTCAGCCGGAGCCGGACGTTCGTCGGGCTGGGCGCCCACTGCGCCGTCGGCATGACCGAGCGACCCAGGCGGACCACCAGCTCCGCCGCGTCGCTCGTCGCGTCGAGCAGCTGCCGCGCGTGCCCGGTCAGGTCGGCGGAGAAGAGCGCGCGTCCGACGGCGTCGAGGCCCACCCGGTGGGTGAGCGCGGCGACGTCGACCACGCGTCCGGTGCCCGGGACGAGGCCCGCCAGGCCGGCCGTCAGTGCGGTGTCGGCGGCGGCGCGCACCTCGTCGCTGACCGCCTCGAGCCGCTGGTGGTGGAAGGCGGGGGCAGCGGTGCGCCGGTGCTCGATCCAGTCCGGCTCGGCCGACGCGAGCAGTCCCTGGCCGGTCACCCGCGCCAGGGCGCCGTACTGGACGGTCTTCTTGTTCCAGTTGCGAGCCGCCACCTGCAGGACGTGCCGGACCTCGTCGGGGTCGTTGAGCAGGAGGGCGGGGGCGCCGGG
>CAZDAO010000256.1:4500-5721 GCA_964503015.1 uncultured Nocardioides sp.
GTCAGCACGAGCCCGAAGCCGAAGAGCAGGTCCTCGACGGGCGCGAAGAGGATGCGCCACTCGCCGAGCAGCACCACGCGCTCGTTGCCGAGGATGGTGCCGGGGTCGTACTGCACGATGCGCCGCCCGGTCAGCCAGCCGTTGGTGAGGAGCTGGAAGAACACGATGATCGCGTAGGCCGACCACCAGTCGCGGGTGCTGGTGAGGCGGGTGCGCGCGACCCAGCGATCGACCACGACGGCGAGCGGCACGCAGAGCACGGCGAGGAGGGTGTAGCTCATCGGTCGGCCACCCTCCGCCGGGCGACCTTGACGGCCTCGAGGGTCAGCACCGACACGATCGGGATCACCACGAAGAACGCGACCTCCTCCAGCGGCAGGCCGGCGATCCGCGGTGGCAGCGTCTGGCCGGCGTCGAACCACCAGTGGCCTGCGTGGGTGGCGTAGAGGTCCCAGACCAGGAACGGCGTCCCGGCCAGCACGACGGTGAGCAGGAGCCGGCGCGGCTGGCGCAGCACCGAGAGCCGGAAGGCCGGGACCAGGGGCAGGGTCCCGGCCAGGCAGAACGCCAGCATCGCGACGTAGGCCCAGTGGGGAAGGCTCATCCGGGGCGTCTCATCCGCTCACCGGGAGGACCGAGCGGTCGCCCGTGAGTCGCTTGAGGACGAGCTCGGCGCTGATCAGGCACATCGGCAGGCCCACGCCGGGCACCGTGCTGGCGCCGGCGTAGAGCAGCCCGTCGACCTTGCCCGAGGTGTTGCCGGGCCGGAAGAACGCGCTCTGGCGCAGGGTGTGCTCGAGGCCGAGGGCGCCGCCGCGCCACGAGTGGTAGCGGGTGGCGAAGTCCTCGGGGCCGAGCGTGTGCCGGACGATGATGCGGTCGCGCAGGTCGGGGATCCCGGCCCACTCGGCGACCTGGTCGATCGCCGCGTCCGCCGCGCGCTCGACCGCCTCCGAGCCGCGGCCGTCGTCGCCGCCGTGGCCGATCGAGACGTCGGCGGGGACGGGCACGAGCACGAAGAGGTTCTCGCAGCCCTCCGGCGCCACGCTCGGGTCGGTCTCGGACGGCTTGCAGACGTAGATCGACGCCGGGTCGGGCACCCGCGCCTCGGCGCCGAAGATGTCTCCGAAGTTGGCCCCCCAGTCGCGGGTGAAGAACAGCGAGTGGTGCGGCAGCTGCGGGAGCCGGCCCTCCACCCCGAGCATCGCCAGGACGGCGCCG
>CAZDAO010000257.1:0-5721 GCA_964503015.1 uncultured Nocardioides sp.
TCAGCGGGTCCAGACGTACGGCGTCGTGGTGGTGACCGCGCGGAGGCCCGAGCGCTCGAGGATCGGGCGCGACATGTCGGTGCAGTCGGAGTGGAGGTAGCGCACGCCGCGGGCGAGGGCGGCGCGGGCGCGGGCCGCGACAAGCGCGCGGTAGATGCCGCGCCCACGGAACTCCGGGAGCGTCGAGCCGCCCCAGATGCCGGCGAACTCGGTGCCGGGCACGACGGTGAGGCGCCCGCCGCAGACCACCTGGCCGTCGACCTCGGCGATCCAGGACTCGGAGTCGCCGCGCGCGAGCTCGGCCAGGGCGCTGTCGACCGACGGCCCTCGACCCCCGCCGAAGACCGCCTCCTGCGCGGCGAGCATGCGGGTGACGTCGTCGCGGAGGTCGCCGCCCTCGCCCACCCGGCGTACGACGACGCCCTCCGGCAGCGGCACGTCGGCGGCCAGCAGCGAGGCCTCGCCGATCATCACGGTCTCCTGCGGCTCCGCCTCGAAGCCGTGCGCGACCAGGCGCTCGCCGAGGTCGGCGGGCAGGTCGTCGCCCCGCGACTTCCACTCGAAGGAGGCGACGGCGGTGTCGTCACGGAAGTGGGCGACCGTCTCCTCGATCAGCGTGTCCAACGCGTCGCCCTCGATGCCGTCGAGATCGCGGTAGGTGACGAAGCCGCCGTGGTCGAAGACCGCCCACATCAGGGGACCGTGGAGCACCAGGTCGTCGGCCGTGCCGACCTCACCCTCCCGCCGGAGCTGGTCGTCGTAGGCAGCGAGGAGGGCGTCCGGGGTCATGCGTGCAGCGTAGGAGTGCGGCGGCGGGGGTCGCTCCGATTTCACCGCAGGAGGGCGGCCTGGCCGCCGCACTTGTCAGGCTCTTCCTGAACTTGTCGGCCCGTGCACGGCCTGACAAGTTCAGTGATCCCCGGCCAGCCGGGGATCACTGGAGAGAGGAGCGACGCCCAGCCGCGCCAAGGGACTCAGGGCGCGGGATCGCAGAAATCAGGGCAAACCTCAGGGTGGTTCCCCTGCGCATCTCGCACCGGAGGCCGCACACTTGTCCTCGTGGTCCATCGGGGGAACCTGCGCCGGGTCGTCGGCACGTCAGCCGTCGTGGCGCTGCTCGCTGCCCTGATGGCGTTCTACGTCGCCGACCGCGCGGGCGCGGGTCCGGCCCGCTGCCAGCAGCACCGGGCGGACTCCCGGGACCGGGCGGCCATCGTCACCGGCGAGGGCACCCGGACGCTGGTCATCGGCGACTCGTGGTCGGTGGGTCTCGGCCAGGACGACCTCAGCCGGTCATGGGCGGCCGAGCTCCCCGGCGAGGTGCACGTGGCCGGCTTCTCGGGGTCGGGCTTCAGCGCCCGGGCCAGCGGCTGCGGCCGGGTGTCCTTCCACGACCGCGCGCCGACCGCGCTCGACGTACGTCCGGGGCTGGTCGTCGTCGAGGGCGGCCTCAACGACTTCGACCAGCCGGCCGCGGCCGTCGACCGCGGGTTCCGCGACCTGATGGCCGACCTCGCCGGGCAGCCGGTGGTCGTGGTGGGGCCGGCCAGCGCGCCGGCCCGGGCCCACGCCGTGCCGCGCGTCGACGGGCTGCTGGCACAGCTGAGCGACGAGTACGACGTGCCGTACGTCCAGACCAGCGACCTCGACCTGGACTACCTCGACGACCAGCTGCACCTCACCGCCGGTGGCCACGAGGAGTTCGGGCGCGTCGTGGCGGAGCGGATCGCAGCGGTCTCACCCCGGCGTCCCGTCGTACTCACGCGCTGAGACCGCTCCCACGCAACGGAATCGCGCGAAAGCCCGATTATCGGACGAGCGCCCGGGTTCCCGTTCGCAACGTGCAGGTTCTCGCGTTGCACGAACCTGCAGTCCACGCCTCATTGACCGGCCTGTCGCCGATTGCGAGTTTGTGCAGTGGTCCGCGTCACCCCAATCCACCCTCGGGCCCTCGGGTCCCGAACTCATGATTGGAATACCCCACGTGAAGACAACTCGACTGGCCGCACTGGCCGGTATCGCAGCGACCGCGGTCGCTGCGTCGTTCCTGGCACCGACCGCCACCCCGGCCGATGCCGCACCCGCGGCGGGCAACCCCCGCCTCGAGGCCCAGCAGGCCGCCAGCGCCTGGGTGAAAGGCCATGCCAACGCGCTCGAGCGCGCCTCGCAGGACGCCTTCGTCCGGACCGGCACCTTCGCCGGCGACGCCGACATCTACTCCGTGGCCTACGAGCGGACCCACGAGGGTCTGCGCGTGGTCGGCGGCGACTTCGTCGTCCTGGCCAACGCGGACGGCCAGGTCGTCGGCTCCTCCGTCGCCCAGGAGGCCCCGGTCGAGATCGCCAGCACCACCCCGAAGATCGACGCCGCCACTGCCGCCAGGGCGGCGCAGGCGCTGGCCGACAAGGGAGCCGAGGCCTCGGCGCCCGAGCTCGTCATCTGGCACCGCGACGCCGGCACCGAGCTCGCCTACGAGGTCGAGGTGCGCGGCACCGACAAGGGCGAGGTCTCCTGGAAGAAGGTCTGGGTCGACGCCGCCTCCGGCGACGTCCTCGAGTCCCGCGAGCAGATCGCCCACGGCACGGGCACGGCGGCCTACTCCGGCCCGAACCCGCTGTCCTTCGCCACCACCCGGTCGGGCAGCACCTACCTCATGCAGGACCCGTCGGCGTCGACGCTGCGCTGCCAGGACGCGGCCAACAACACCACCTTCTCGGGCTCCGACGACACGTGGGGCAACGGCAACGCGACCAACCGCGAGACCGGCTGCGTCGATGCGCTGTACGCCGCCCAGCAGATGAAGGCGATGATGTCGTCGTGGCTGGGCCGCAACGGCATGAACGGCTCAGGTGGGTGGGTCCCGATCCGCGTCGGGCTCAACGACATCAACGCCTACTACGACGGCACCCAGGTCCAGATCGGCAAGAACCAGGCCGGCGGTTGGATCTCCTCGATGGACGTGGTGGCGCACGAGTTCGGCCACGGCGTCGACGACAAGACACCGGGCGGCATCTCCGGCGGCGGCACCCAGGAGTTCATCGGTGACGCGCTCGCCGCGGCGACCGAGTACTACGACGGCCAGTCCGCGCCCTACGACAGCCCGGACCACACCGTCGGCGAGGAGGTGAACCTCGTCGGGCAGGGCCCGATCCGCGACGGCTCCAACCCGGCCAACGTCGGCGACCCCTCCTGCTACACCAGCTCGATCCCCAACCAGGAGGTTCACGCAGCCGCCGGCCCCGGCGACCACTGGTTCTACCTGCTCTCGCGCGGCGGCGTGTCTCGCTGTGACGGCACCTCGGTGAACGGCATCGGCGAGCAGGCCGCGATCAAGGTCCTCTACAACGCGATGCTGATGAAGACCTCGTCGTCGAACTACCTCAAGTACCGCACCTGGACGCTCACCGCGGCCAAGAACCTGGACAGCACCTGCGCCCAGTTCAACGCGGTGAAGACGGCGTGGGACGCGGTCAACGTCCCCGCGCAGTCGGCCGACCCGACCTGCGGTGGCACCACGACCCCGCCGACCGACCCGCCCACCGGTGGCAACATCCTGGGCAACCCGGGCTTCGAGTCCGGCGCGACCACCTGGACCGGCACGTCGGGCCCGATCACCAACAACTCGGGTCGCCCGGCCCGCACGGGCTCGTGGAAGCTCTGGCTCGGCGGCAACGGCCGCACGACCACCGAGACGATCAACCAGTCGGTGACCGTCCCGTCCTCGGCCACGGCGGCCACGCTGTCGTACTGGATCCGCACCGACACCTCGGAGAGCGGCTCCACGGCCTATGACCGGATGCGGGTCCAGGTCGTCGACGGCTCGACCGCGACGACGCTGCGCACCTTCACCAACGTCGGCACCAACGCGACGTACACGCAGTACTCGCACAACCTCACCGCCTACAAGGGCAAGACGGTCACCATCCGCTTCACGATGACCGAGGACTCGTCGCTGCAGACCAGCTTCGTGGTCGACGACACCGCGCTGAACGTCTCCTGACGAACACCGCGTCCTGACGGGGCGGGGCAGCAGCGCTGCCCCGCCCCGTCTCCTGTCCGCACCCCTCCGACCTCTCGGGAGTCCCCCATGCGTTCCCTTCGTACGACGGCCCTGGCCGCCGTCGCGGCCACGGCCGTCACCGCCTCGATGCTCGCCGGCACCGGCGCGCCCGCCGTCGCAGCACCGTCGCCGGACCTCAGCATCACCAACGTCACGTCGCACCTCCAGCAGCTGCAGAGCATCGCCACCGCCAACGGCGGCAACCGCGCCACCGGCCGGCCCGGCTACAAGGCCTCGCTCGACTGGGTGAAGGCCCGGCTCGACGCGGCCGGCTACACCACCCAGGTCCAGTCGTTCTCGACCTCGTCCGGGACGTCGTACAACCTCCTCGCCGACTGGCCGGGCGGCGACCCCGAGCACGTGGTGATGACCGGCGCCCACCTCGACAGCGTGTCGTCGGGGCCGGGCATCAACGACAACGGCACCGGCTCGGCCGCGATCCTCGAGGCGGCGCTCGCCTGGGCGGCCAGCGGCAACACCTCGCGCAACCACCTGCGCTTCGCGTGGTGGGGCGCGGAGGAGCAGGGCCTCCTCGGCAGCAACCACTACATGCGCAACCTGTCGACCGCCGACAAGGACCGCATCGACCTCTACATGAACTACGACATGGTCGGTTCGCCCAACCCCGGCTACTTCGTCTACGACGACAACCCGGCCGGCGACGGTGCCCGCGACGCGATGACCGCCTACTACACGTCGAAGGGCATCCCCTGGGAGTACATCGACGTGCAGGGCCGCTCGGACCACGCGTCCTTCCGCAGCTACGGCATCCCGACGACCGGCATGTACTCCGGCGGCGAGGGGATCAAGACCAGCGCCCAGGCCCAGAAGTGGGGCGGCACCGCCGGCCGCGCGTTCGACCCGTGCTACCACCGCTCGTGCGACACCATCTCCAACGTCGACAGCACGGCGCTGGACCGCAACCTCGACATGATCGGCCACATGGTCTGGCTCTACGCCGACAAGGACTTCGGCACCACGCTGCCGCCCACCACCCCGCCGACCGGCGCCAACCTGCTGGCCAACCCCGGCTTCGAGTCCGGCGCCACGTCGTGGACCGGCACCTCGGGGCCGATCACCAGCAACGGCGGCCGCCCGGCCCGCACCGGGACGTGGAAGGCCTGGCTGGGCGGCAACGGCTCGACGTCGTCGGAGAACATCGCCCAGAGCGTCACCATCCCCGCCTCGGCGACGGCGGCGTCACTGTCGTACTGGATCCGGACCGACACCGCCGAGTCCGGCTCGACGGTGTACGACACGCTGCGGGTGCAGGTGGTCAGCGGCGGCACCACCTCGACGCTGAAGACCTTCAGCAACGTGGGCACCAAGGCGACCTACACGCAGTTCAGCCACAGCCTCCTCGCCTACAAGGGCAAGACGGTGACGGTGCGGTTCCAGATGAACGAGGACTCCTCGCTCCAGACCAGCTTCGTCCTCGACGACACCGCGGTGACGACGAGCTGAGCGCCGGCGGTCGGCCCTACTCGGCGAGCCAGGCCTCCCAGGAGGCGAAGGAGTAGGGCCGGCCCAGGAAGTCGGCGACGAGGTCGGCGGCGTCCTTGCGCCCGCCCTGCGCGAGGACGCGGTCGCGGTAGCGGCCAGCGACGTCGGCGGCGAAGAGGTCGTCGCGGTCGAAGGCGGAGAAGAGGTCCTTGGCGATG
>CAZDAO010000258.1:0-1863 GCA_964503015.1 uncultured Nocardioides sp.
TCGGCCGACTCGCCTCCCCGGCCCGTCGGCGGGAAGCGCGCGGCGCGTTAGGTTGAAGGATGCTCGTGGCATCTACGAGTGGAGTTCGACCTTGACCGCTCGCGGGGCATCAGTGGAGGTCTGGGCCCGACCTAGCGGCCTGTCGCTCCACTGATCGGCCCTCATGCGCCCGACGCGGCGCCGCCGCTCCCAGCGTGGTCGCTGTGACGCGGCCTGTACGTCACCACGACCGCACTACTCGAGCACGAGCTGTGGGACGGCCTCGAGGATCTCGAGGTCCTGCTCCTCGCCCGCAACCCAGATCGTCGACGGGATCTCTTCGGACTGTCCGCCATTGACTGTGAAGCTCGCGTCGCCGTACTGCGTGTCAACGCTGACGGCGACCTCGCCGGTCTGCTCGAAGACGTGGGCCACGTCGAGGTCGGGATAGGGCGCGCCCGGGCTCGTCGTGGTCTCCGAGGCGCCGTCGCCAAAGTTCCAGCGGTATGCGATCGGACGCGCGGTGACAATCACGCTTCGCCCCAGCAACCGCACCGGGATGTCGGTCAGGTTGGTGTTCGTCGTGTAGAAGTTTGTCTCCAGGTTGACCAGCGTCTTGCCATTTGGGGGTTGCACCACGAGTTTCGACGCCGGCCAGTCCAACTCTTCGAACGCCTCGATGACAAAGGTGCGTATGGGCGGGTCTTCAATCGCGCCGGCCTCGCCGGCCGTCAGACACGCCTGACCCATGCGCTCTCCATCCTTGAACACGGCATAGAGCGTCCCCGTGACACCTCCTATGGTGCAGACTCGAGGATTCGCGCAAGCCTCAGGTTCGCCCGAGGTACCGTCCTTGCAGAGCTGATAGATGATCCACTCAGCTCGCGGTTCGGCATGCTGCGAAGCTTGGAGACTCGAACCCGTGTACTCGCAGACGATTTTCGTGCTGTACATGTTCACTACTTCGTAGCATTCGCGCTCTTCGTCTTCCTCGCCATTCCAATACCCACTGGACGGCGACCCCGGACTTAGGATCAGCGACACGAGAAGCACGGCGATGACGCCACGGAGCCTGGTCATGACGCAAGCTGGGTTAGCTGAACTAGCTGCCAAGGCGACCTAGGGCTTAGGCGCATTCTGTAAGTCACGGTGCCGCCAGGAAGGCGCTGCTCCCTCGCGCCTGCCGACTCTCTCAACACGGTGGGCGATGAACGCACACGGACATCGAGCACCTTCCGACCAGTTGCGCCCGACTGGTCGATGACGTTCAAAATCTCGAGCCCGTCCGTCTGTACGAACCCACCGGCCTCAAAGATCCCTTGGATCCGCTTTGCGACGGCCACGCAGCTCTTGCACTTGGACGAAACCGCGAGATAGTCGGCGGTGTCGCCGCTGTTCTGCATCGCGCGGTCGAGGTCCACCCAGCGACGCACAAAGTCCTCCGGACTCTCCGCCTCCGGCGTCTCCGACTCGGTCGGCGTCGGCGAGGAGGACGTCGACGGCTCGGGCATCTTGGGCGTGGGCTCGGCGTCGTCGGAGCACCCGGCCAGGAGGAGCGGGACCGCGAGGGCCAGCGCGAGCGAGCGGCGTACGTGCATGAGGTGCCTTCCCGAGAACAACGTCAGCACGGTGAAACTACCCAGTCCCACGCCGATGGAACCACCCCGAAGGCAAAGCCTGTGGAAACACCGATCGTGGAAGTTCCGAGTCATCATGTGGCGCGGATCTTCCACGATGTCGACAGAGCACCCGCATGTCCGGTGACTCCAGCGGCGGGCCGCTCGACCACCAGGTGGTGTGGTTTCGAGGCTCGCTCCGCTCGCACCTCAACCACCGAGAGCCGCCCGCACCTCCACCACCGAGAGCCGCCCGCACCTCCACCAC
>CAZDAO010000258.1:1963-5172 GCA_964503015.1 uncultured Nocardioides sp.
GCCGCCCGCACCTCCACCACCGAGAGCCGCCCGCACCTCCACCACCGAGAGCCGCTCGCGCCTCAACCACCGAGAGCACCGACAAATGCGCCGAGGGGCGGGCCCGTGGGCCCGCCCCTCGCCTTCCCCTTGGTCCATCAGCCGGGGTCGAAGCGACTGATGGAGGCCTCTGCGTTACTCCTCGGTGGTGACCGGGACGCGGAGCTTCTGGCCGGCCTGGAGGCCGGCGGACTCGAGCGCGTTGAGGCGCTCGATCTGCTGCATCATCGCCCGGACGTCGCCGTCGGTCGCGACGTCGCTGGCGATCCCCCACAGGGTGTCGCCGGGGGCGACCTTCACGATCTCGGTCGGGATCTGCTGGCCCGGCTCGTCGGTGCCGACGGCGCCGCCAGCTAGCATGAAAGCGACAGCGAGGGCCAGGAACAGCGAGGTCAGGAAGACCACGAGCCGGCCGCGTCGCGTCAGCCGCACGGTCGAGCGCGCACGGGCGGGAGCGGTGGCAAATGCTGGGGCAAGGCTGAGGGTGCTCATCGTGGCCTCCTGGGGAAGATCAGCCGGGTTTCTCTGTCGGGGAATGTCTAGTGACGACCACCGACAGTGGGTCTGCGTCGATCAGACGTTCGATCGAACACGTGTACGACGGTAGAGCACCTGTTCGAACGACGCAAGCACCCGGGCGAACAAATGTTCGACACGTGTCGGAGGTCCCCGAGGGACGGGACCTGAGCCCCTACAGGGCGCCGACCGCGCGGGGAAGGCTGGTCCCACACGAGGAGGAGACAGCCATGTCACGCAAGAAGGTCCTGGTCCTCGGGGGCAACTTCGGCGGCCTCACCGCCGCCATCTCGGTCAAGCACGAGCTGCACGGCGACGTCGATGTCACCGTCGTGTCCTCCTCCGAGGACTTCCTCTTCACGCCGTCCCTGATCTGGGTGCCGTTCGGCAAGCGCGTCCGCGAGGACATCACCTTCAAGGTCGGCCCGACCTTCGAGCACCACGACGTGACGTTCGTGCACGCCGAGGCCACGCGCATCGACCCCGTCGTACGCCGCGTGGAGACCACCGCCGGCGCGCAGGAGTACGACTACCTCGTCATCGCCACCGGCTACCGCAACCGGTTCGACGTCATCCCCGGCCTCGGCCCCGACGGCAACGCCTTCACCATCACCACGATGGAGGACGCCATCCACGCCGGTGAGGGCTGGCGCCGCTTCCGCGAGAAGCCGGGCGACGTGGTCATCGGCGCGACCCAGGGCGCCGGGTGCTTCGGGGCGGCGTACGAGTTCCTCTTCAACACCAGCCACCAGCTCAAGAAGGCCGGGCTCAAGGGCCGGGTGAAGCTCACCTACGTCAGCGCCGAGCCGTTCCTCGGCCACTTCGGCATCGGCGGGCTCCCCCACGGCGAGGGCCTGCTGGGGATGTTCCTCAAGAAGGAGGGCATAGACGCCGTGCTCGACACCGCGATGGACCACGTCGACGACGGCCGCCTCGTGCTCGCCGACGGGCGCACGCTGGACTTCTCCTACGCGATGATCGTCCCGCCGTTCTCCGGCCAGGAGGTCATCAAGAAGGCCACGGACCTCTCCGACGAGAACGGCTTCGTCAAGGTCCGCGACACCTACCAGACCGAGAAGTTCGACGACGTGTACGCCGTCGGGGTGGCCGCCGCGGTCGACGTGCCGTGGCAGACGCCGACGCCGGTCGGGATCCCCAAGACGGGCTTCCCCACCGAGCAGCAGGCGCACGTCGCGGCGAGCAACATCGCGGCGCAGGTCCGCGGCGAGACGCCCGGTGCGCACAAGGAGTTCGGCGACATCCCCGCCGTGTGCGTGATGGACGCGGGCAACAACGGCGTGATCATCCTGGCCGACAAGATGCTGCCGCCGCGCAAGCACGGGGTGCTGATCCCCGGCCCGCAGGCGCACGCGATGAAGCTCGGCTTCGAGAAGTACTTCCTCTGGAAGATGAAGCACGGCCAGGTGCGGCTGCCCTGACGCCGCGCTCCGCGATCGTCAGCGCCTCTTCATCGCCCGCCGACCCTGGGCGGCGAAGAGGCCGGTGGCGTGCTGCGCCACGCCCGGCGCCAGCGCCGAGACGCGGGCGACTCCCCCGCGCCAGGTCGGCAGCGCCCGCACCACCCGGCGCGACCCCACCAGCTCGACCGCCGCCTCGGCGACGGCGGCCACCGACAGGATCGGCCCGCCGGAGTGCACCAGCTGCGATCCCACCCCCGAGGGGTCCTGGGCTGCGAGCATGTCGGTGTCGACGCCGTCGGGGCACAGCGCGTGCACCCGCACCGGGCGCGGCGACTCGGCGTTGACCGAGGCCGAGAGCGACACGACACCGGCCTTGGTGGCGGCGTAGACGCTGTAGCCCGGCACCGGCCCGAACCCGGCCATCGAGGCGATGTTGACGACGTCTCCCCCGCCCGGCCCGAAGGCCTCGAGGGCGGCGCGGGTGCCCCACATCGCCCCGAGCAGGTTGACCTCCACCAGGCGGCGTACCTGCTCGTCCGTCAGCGACGCCAGCGTCCCGTCGTCACCGACGCCCGCGTTGTTGAACCACGCCGTCAGCACGCCGAGCTCGCGCGCGACCGAGGACGCCTCCCGGTGCGCGTCGGGATCGCGTACGTCGAGTCGCATCCCCGCCGCGGCCCCGATCAGGTCCGCGGTCTCCACGGCAGCCGCGCCGTCGATGTCGCTGACCACGACGCGATGGCCGCGGGCGACCATGAGCTCCGCGATCCCGCGCCCGATGCCGCGGGCTGCTCCGGTGACGACGCACGAGGTGTCCATGACGGCCATCATGCCGCCGTGGTGGGAGGGCGGGTGCGACACGCGCACTTCGAACAGGTGTTTGATCCGGAGGTCCGGTGGGGTCTACGGTGGCGACACCACCCGGCGATCACCAGCAGGGACCACGAAGGGACCGACACGGACCCGAGCAGGACCGGCCGTGGTGGCCACCGCAGCAGGGCACGCACCAGGAGGAGTCCGCAGATGGCCAAGCAGGACGACAAGAACGTCATCGAGATGCCCGACGGACCCCCGGACGCGACCGGCCTGACCCCGCGCCAGCAGCGGGTGCTCGCCACGATCAAGGACTCGATCGAGTCCAAGGGCTACCCGCCCTCGATGCGCGAGATCGGCCAGGCCGTCGGCCTGACCTCGTCGTCGAGCGTCGCCCACCAGCTCCGGGTGCTGGAGAGC
>CAZDAO010000258.1:5182-5692 GCA_964503015.1 uncultured Nocardioides sp.
GCTTCCTCAAGCGCGACCCCAACCGGCCGCGCGCCCTCGAGGTGTTCCTGCCCGAGGTGATGGCGGCGCGCCGGTCCATCTCCAGCAGCGAGGAGTCGAGCGTCGACGAGACCGGCATCGGCGACGTCGCGCCCACCGCGATCAACATCCCGGTCGTCGGCCGGATCGCCGCCGGTGGCCCGATCCTCGCCGAGGAGCAGGTCACCGACGTCTTCCCGCTGCCCAAGCAGCTCGTCGGCGACGGCACGCTCTTCCTGCTCGAGGTCTCCGGCGACTCGATGGTCGACGCGGCCATCTGCAACGGCGACTACGTCGTCATCCGCCAGGAGCAGACGGCCGACAACGGCCAGATCGTCGCCGCGATGATCGACGGCGAGGCCACCGTGAAGACCTTCCAGCGCAAGGACGGCCACGTGTGGCTGCTCCCCCACAACGCCGCCTACGACCCGATCCCCGGCGACAACGCGACGATCCTCGGCGTCGTCACGGCGGTGCTGCGCAGCCTCTGAG
>CAZDAO010000259.1:0-5659 GCA_964503015.1 uncultured Nocardioides sp.
GCCGCGTCCGCCGCGGGAGCACCACGCCGTCGTCGCGCTGTGCCGCCGCCCCGTGTCGGTGGCCGAGGTCGCGGCGCTCATGAACGCGCCCATCGGCGTCGCCCGGGTCGTCCTGGGCGACCTCGCCGCCCAGGGTGACGAGGTAGCGGGTCTCGGTGGGGAGCCGCTGGAGCCGGGTGAGGTCGTAGGTGACGGTCACGCCGCCGCGGCCGGAGGGCGGCCGCAGGTAGTTCCAGGACGCACGGGCGTGGCGGGCGCGAGGGAGCAGCGAGGCGTCCGTGTGCAGCAGCGCCGGGTTGCTGCTGTAGGGCAGCGCCGAGAGGACCTCGCGCTGGAGGTCGGTCGGCTGCTCGAGCATCGCCAGCGCCTGGGCGGGGTGGGTGGCGACCACGACGGCGTCGAACGTGGTCGTGGCACCGCTGCCGTCGGTGACCACCACGCCGTCGGTGAGCTCGCGCAGCGACGTCACCTTCGTCTCGAGGCGTACGTCGTCGAGCCCCGCGGCGACGGCCGCCACGTAGGTCGCCGAGCCGCCGGTCACGGTCCGCCACTGCGGGGAGCCGAAGACGCCGAGCATCCCGTGGTGGTCGAGGAAGGTGAACAGGTAGCGCGCGGGGTAGTCCAGCGCCAGGTCCGGGTCGCAGGACCACACGGCCGCCACGAGGGGCTCCATGAAGTGGCGGACGAAGCCCGCGGTGAAGCCGCCGTCGGCGAGGAACTCGCGCAGCGTCGTCCGGTCGTCCGCCCCCGCCGTACCTGGGGACGAAATGGTCGTCTCCGGGCCTGATTTACGACCAGAAGGTCCCCAGGTGTCCCCGGAGGTGGCGGGAGGCGAGGCGAGCAGCGCCCGCGCCCGCCGGTGGAAGCGCGGGATCTCCAGCAGCATCCGCCAGTGCCCGCGCGACGCGAGCGACGAGGGCCGGGCGAACAGGCCGCGCGGCCCCAGCGCACCGGCGTACTCCACGCCGGTCTCGACGTCGTTGACCGACAGCGACATCTCGGAGGGCTGCGTCGCGACCCCGAGCTCGGCGAAGAGCCGCAGGAGCGTGGGATAGGTACGCCGGTTGTGCACGATGAAGCCGGTGTCGATCGCCAGCTCGCCGTCGGGCGTCGCCACCCGGTGGGTGTCGGCGTGGCCGCCGAGCCTGGCGTCGGCCTCGTAGAGGGTGACGTGCGCGGTGCGCGAGGCGACCCACGCGGCGGTCAGGCCCGCCACGCCGGAGCCGACGACGGCGACCCGGCGACGACCGGACGGGAGGCCGGCGACGGTCACGCCGCCTCGCTGAGGTCGAAGACGGCGATCGGGTCAGTGGTGGGCTGCTCGGAACCCCGGTCGGGCTCGACCGTGATGCCGACCGCCGCCGCGTCCCCGGCCGAGCCGTCGAGGACGACGGTCTGGTCGGGCACGTCGGGCATCAGACCGGCGGAGGTGAAGGTGTCGCCGTCGATGAACCACAGCTCGTAGGCCTTGCCCTCGGGGGCGGAGACCATGTCCTCGGTGGTGATCACGGCCTTGTCCTCGGCCTTCGAGCGGACGACCGTCGCGCGCCCGGCGGCGCCGAGGTCGAGGAAGACCTCCTCGGCGTCGGGCGCCTGCAGCACCTGCTCGGCCGCAGTCAGCTGCGGCACCTCGTCGTCGTCGGACCCCGACCACGGCTGGGTCACCACGGCGCCGATGCCGACGAGGATCGCGACCGCCGCCGCGACCAGGAAGGGCACCCAGTTCCGCCTCCGACCTGCCGGAGCGGACGCAGCGGGTGCGGCGGACGTCGCGGGCGGGACCTCGGGGGCGAGGGGTCGGACCTGGGCGATGCCGGCCAGCACCGACTCGCGCAGGGAGTCGGGCGCCGGCGTGGCGGTGGTCTCGGCCAGCAGCGCGGCGGTCTCCCGCAGCTCGGCGACCTCGACACGGCAGTCCTCGCAACCCGACAGGTGCTGCTCGAAGCGAGCTCGCTCGAGCTCGTCGAGGGCATCCATGGCGTAGGCCCCCGTGAGCTTGTGAAGGTCCTGCTCGCTCATGAGCCGACTCCCATCAGGTCTCGCAGTCTGATCAGTCCGTCGCGTATCCGTGTCTTGGCGGTGCCGAGCGGCACGTCGAGGAGGGTGGCGACCTCCGTGTGCGTGTAGCCGCTGAAGTAGGTGAGCTCGACGGCCTGGCGCTGCACGTCGGTCAGGGTGGCGACGGCGCCGCGGACCCGGGCCGCCTCGAGCGAGGCGTGGGCCGTCTCGGCGGTCTGGTCGTGGTCGACCGGTGCGGTCTCGCGGTTCCAGCTCTCGTCGCGGGCGGTGGCCGCCTCGACCGAGCGGACCCGGTCGACCGCCTTGCGGTGGACGATCGTGAGGAACCAGCCGGCCGCGCTGCCGCGCCCGGCGTCGTACCTCGCGCTGGAGCGCCACGCGTCGAGGTAGGCCTCCTGGGTGACCTCCTCGGCGTGGGCCGGGTTGCGTACGACGCGCAGCGCCAGGCCGTAGGCCCGTGCGGAGGTGGCGTCGTAGAACTCGGCGAAGGCCGCCTCGTCTCCCCGCCCCGACCGGTGCAGCAGGTCGGCCAGGCGGTCCCTGTCCCGCTGTGCGTCGCCCCCGGACGGGGCGCCCTGCGGCGCCCCGTCCGGTACGGGCCTCACGTGGTCCACGTGCTCATCCTTGCTTAGTGGTCGTCGGTGGACGAGTCACATCTGCGGCATCATCACCGCGTCGATGAGGTAGACGTTGGCGTTGGCGACCTGCACGTTGCCGCAGACCACGTTCGCGCCCTCGGCGGTGAACTCCTCGCCCGAGCCCTCGACGGTGATCATGTCCTTGTTGAGGGTCTCGTGCTCGCCCGCGACGTCCTCCGGGGTCAGCCGGCCGGGCACCACGTGGTGGGTCAGCACCGCGGTCAGCGCCTCGTTGTCCTTCAGGAGGGCGTTGAGGTCCTTCTTCGGGATCTTGGCGAACGCCTCGTCGGTGGGCGCGAAGACCGTGATGTCCTCGGCGGAGTTGAGCGTGTCGACCAGCCCGGCCTCGGTCACGGCGGCGACCAGGGTCTTGAGCAGCGGGTTGTTCGACGCGGCGGTCGCGACCGGGTCGTCGGCCATGCCCTCGACCGAGCCCTCGCCCTCGGTGGGCACCTGGGCGCAGGCGGGGCCGAACGGACCGGCCATGGCCTCCTCGGTGGGCGACTCCGACTCCATCGGGGACTCGGACTCCATGGGCGTCGACGACGACGTGGTCTCGTCGGAGGCGGTGCTGCCGCCGTCGTCCTCGCTGCCGCAGGCGGCCAGGCTCATTGAGGCGGTCAGGGCGAGGGCCGCGAGGCCGAGCGAGCGGGTGCGGAACTTCGTGTTCATGGCATTGCCTTTCGGTGGGGGCCACAATCCGGGCCGGAGGCCCGCTGTCATGGGGTGTTCGGAGCCGGTGCGCCGGCGGATGGGTCGTCGGCGGAGGAAATTCAGGTGACGGTCACCGAGATCTCCTGCAGCCCGGTGGAGCCCTCGGGGAAGGGCCGCATCCGGGCGGGGGTCTGGACCTCGCCGTCCTTGTTGGTCGCGCGGCACGAGATGAAGTGCTGACCGGGCTCGGCGTCCCACTCGAACCACCACTGACGCCAGTAGTCGTCGTTCACCTGCGGCCCGAGCTGCGCCGGCTGCCAGGCCTCGCCGTCGATGCGGACCTCGACCTTCTCGATGCCGACCTGCTGCGCCCAGGCGATGCCGCCGATGACGACCTTCCCGGCGGCGCTCTCGGAGAGCGGCTTCGGGGTGTCGATCCGGCTGGAGATCTTGATGGGCGCGTCGACCACCCAGTCCCGCTCGGTCCAGTAGGCCTGCTCGGCGTCGTAGGTCGTCAGCGTCATCCGGGAGATCCACTTGCAGGCGCTGACGAAGCCGTAGAGGCCCGGCACCACCATGCGCACCGGGAAGCCGTGCTCCCGCGGGAGCGGACCACCGTTCATGCCGATCGCGAGCATCGCGTCGCGGCCGTCGAGCGCCACCTCCAGCGGCGTCGAGATCGTCATCCCGTCGACGTCGGTGGACAGGATCTGATCGGCCTTCGTCGCCTCGATCCCGGCCTTCGCGAGCACGTCGGCCAGGGGTACGCCGAGCCAGCGCGCGCCGCCGACGTACGGTCCGCCGACCTCGTTCGAGACGCAGGTCAGGGTGATGTCGCGCTCGATGGTGGGCATCGCCGCGAGCTCGTCGAAGGACAGCGTGACCTCCCGGTCGACGTCGCCGTCGATGGTCAGCGTCCACGACCCGGCGTCGACGGTGGGGAGGGTCAGCCGGGTGTCCACCCGGTAGAACTCGTCGGCGGGCGTGCGCAGCGGCGTGATGCCGGCGTACCTCTCCTCGAGTCCGCGTGGGAAGGCCGGCGCGGGGTCGCCGGCGGCCGGCAGGGCGACGTCGGTGCCGCCGAGGCGGTACGACGTCACCCAGCGGCCGAGTGCCCCCACGGTCACCGCGGCCGCGGCGAGGCCACCGCTCGCCACCAGGACCCCGCGCCGGGTCGGGCCGTCCGTCTGGGCGGACGGCGCTCGGGTGCTCTGGTCGTCGAGGCGGTGCAGCCACGCCAGGGAGGCGGACGCGACGACCGCCGCGACCAGAGCAGGTAGGACGTCGAGCGGCCCGGCGCTCGGACGCAGGACGGCCAGTGCCCCGGCGAGGACCGCCAGGCCGACGACGACCAGGAGGCCGGCCGTCGGCCGGCGGACCGCCACGATCCCGGCGACGGCCGCGAGGACCAGCACCACGACGGTCACCGAGCCGACGAGCACGAGCTTGTCGGCGGTGCCGAACTGCCGGATCGCCCACTCCTTGAGTGGCGTCGGGGTGAGGTCGATGACGGTCGAGCCCACGGCCAGCACCGGAGAGGCCGCCGGCACCGTCAGGGCCGCGACCAGGTGGGCCGCCGCGAGGCCGACGAGCGTCGCCAGCACGCCGTACGCCCCGTGCCGGGCGAGGTACCAGCGGGACCGGGGCCGGGAAGTCTCCATGGGTGGTGTTCGGAGCCGCGGCTCTCCCGGATCGGTCGGGTGCGGGGGTAGTCCAGTGGCAAACGGCTGCCCAACGGGCCCGCGGACAACAGTTCGTCACTGGACTACCCCGAACGGGAGGGCCGTCGACCGGCGGACCACCCCGGCCGTGCGGCAGGATGCGGACATGACAGACGCCCCCGCAGAGCTGGTCCACTACTCCGTCTCCGACGCCGTCGCGACCATCACCCTGGACAGCCCGGCCAACCGCAACGCGCTGAGCCGCCAGCTGGTGACCGAGCTGTTCGCCCACCTCGAGCGCGCCGGTGCCGACGACGACGTGCGCGCCGTGCTCGTCGAGAGCTCGGGCAAGGTGTTCTGTTCCGGGGCGGACCTGTCGGAGGCGAGCACGGAGGGGATGGAGGTCGGCGCGCGCCGGATCGTCGACCTGCAGCGGCTGATCGTCACCCTCGACAAGCCGGTCGTGACCAAGAACCTCGGTGCCGTCCGGGCCGGCGGCATCGGCATCGTCGCGGCCGCGGACATCGCGGTGAGCGCCGAGGACGCCACCTTCGCCCTGACCGAGGTCAAGCTCGGCCTGGCGGCGGCGATCATCAGCCTGACCGTCCACCACCGGATGAACCCCCGCGCCGCGTCGCTGACCACGCTGGGCGGCGAGGTGTTCACCGGCGCCGAGGCGGCGGCGTA
>CAZDAO010000260.1:0-5644 GCA_964503015.1 uncultured Nocardioides sp.
GGACCGGCCTGGCCCGACCCACCGCACACCGCCTCGCCGTCGCCCTCGAGCACCACCGGCTCGTCGCCCGTGACATGCAGGGCCGCTTCGTCCTCGGCCCGCGCCTGGCCGAGCTGTCCGCCGCTGCCGGCGAGGACCGCCTCCTCGCCGCCGCCGGACCGGTGCTGGCGCGGCTGCGCGACATTACCGGCGAGTCCGCACAGCTGTGGCGTCGGCAGGGCGAGCACCGCGTGTGCGTCGCCGCGGCCGAGCGGCCCTCCGGTCTGCGCGACACCATCCCCGTCGGCTCGCAGCTGACCATGAACGCCGGCTCGGCCGCGCAGATCCTGCTCGCCTGGGAGGACCCCGAGCGGATGCACCGCGGCCTCCAGAACGCCGCCTTCTCCGCCACCGCGCTGTCCGGAATCCGCCGCCGCGGCTGGGCGCAGTCCGTCGGCGAGCGCGAGCAGGGCGTCGCCTCGGTCTCCGCCCCCGTCCGCTCGCCCGGCGGCAAGGTGATCGCCGCGGTGTCGGTCTCCGGTCCCCTCGAGCGGCTCTCCCGCCAGCCCGGCCGGATGCACGCGCCCGCCGTGCTCGCCGCGGCCGACCGCCTCTCCGAGTCCCTGCGCCGCGCCGCCGCCGAGTAGCGACCGGGCACTTCGTCCCCGTCCTCAGGACCGACCGGGCACTTGCTCCCCGTCAGGAGCCGCGCACTGGGGACGAAGTGTCCGTTCAGCACGTCCGGACGGGGACGAAGTGCCCGGTCGACCTCCCGGACGGGGACGAAGTGCCCGCTCGACCTCCCGGACGGGGAGGAAGTGCCCGGTCACCCTTCCGGACGGGGAGCAAGTGCCCGGTCAGCCTCCCGGACGGGGAGGAAGTGCCCGGTCAGCCTCCCGGACGGGGAGGAAGTGCCCGGTCAGGTCAGAAGAGGGCGTCCTGCTCGAGCTCGAGCAGCTGCTGCTTGCGGGGCAGCCCGCCGGCGTACCCGGTGAGGGTGCCGTTGGCGCCGATCACCCGGTGACAGGGAACGACGATCGGGATCGGGTTGCGGCCGTTGGCCAGGCCGACGGCGCGCGAGGCCGCGTTGGTCATGCCGAGCCGGCCGGCGATCTCGCCGTAGGACGCGGTCTCGCCGTAGCCGATCCTCTCCAGCTGCTGCCACACGCGGCGCTGGAAGTCGGTCCCGACCGGGGCGAGCGGCAGGTCGAACTCGGTCAGCTCGCGGGAGAAGTACGAGGTCAGCTGGCGCACCGCCTCCGCCAGCACCGGCTCGTCGTCGGCGCGCTCGCCCAGCGGGCGGCCGTCGGCCGGGGGCCGGAAGGGGGAGAACTCGATCGCCACGATCGCGCCGTCGCGCTCCACGATCCGCAGGTCGCCCACGGGTGAGGGCATCACGGTCCACATGTCAGTTCTCCTCGGAGTCGGAGTCGGGGTCCGGCAGGTCGGGCATCAGGGTGTTCCAGAGGTGCATCAGCGCATAGGAGCGCCAGGGCCGCCACCGCTCGGGGTCGGCCGAGCCTCCCATCCCGTCGAGCACGCGACGGACGGCGAGGTCGGTGGGCAGGAATACGTCGGGATGGCCCAGCGCGCGCATGGCGACGTAGTCGGCGGTCCACGGTCCGATGCCGGGCAGCGCGAGCAGCGCCCGTCGTACGTCGTCGCGGTCGGGACCGCGGTCGAGGACGACCGTGCCGTCGGCGAGCGCCCCGGCCAGCCCAACCAGGGCACGGCCCCGGGCGCGGGGCATCGGCAGCGACTCGGGGTCGAGGTCCGCGAGGGTCGCGGCGTCCGGGAACAGGTGCGTCAGGCCGGGCACCGGGCTGACCACCTGCCGGCCGTGCTCGGCCACGATCCGTCCGCCGACCGTGCGCGCGCCGGTCACGCTGACCTGCTGCCCGATGACGGTGCGGATCGCCGTCTCGTCACCGTCGACCTGGCCGGGCACGCGCAGCCCGGGCGTGGCCCGGACGAGCCGACCGAGGACGGCGTCGGCGCCGAGCTGCTCGTCGACCGCGCCGGGGTCGCAGTCGGCGTCGATGAGGCGGCGTACGCGTTCGCTCGCGGCTGCGGTGTCGCGCAGGTCCTCCAGCCAGAAGTCCGCCTCCACCAGGCCCGTGCCGCCGTCGGCGGGGAGGTCGGTGAGACGGAGCCGAACGGTGCCGGGCCCGTGCGGCAGGTCGAGGGTGCGGGCGTACCAGCCCGGGCCGGCCGCCTCCACGCCCGGCACCACGTGGAAGGCGAGGAAGTCGAGCAGCCGACGGCCGGCGAAGGGCGTGCGCACGGCAAGCCGCATGGTGACCGCGCCCGTGGAGCGGGCGCGCGACCGGGTCCCGCTGCGACGACGCAGCTCGGTGGGCGAGGCCGCGTAGATCTCGCGGAGGGTGTCGTTGAACTGGCGCACACTCGCGAAGCCGGCGGCGAAGGCGACGTCGGTCAGGGGCAGGTCGGTGGTCTCGATCAGCGCACGGGCACTCTGGGCGCGACGCGCGCGGGCCAGCGACAACGGCGTGGCGCCGAGCTCCTGGGTGAGCAGGCGGCCCAGGTGGCGCGACGTGTAGCCGACCCGCCGGGCGAGGCCGTCGACTCCTTCGCGGTCGACCAGCCCGTCTGCGATCAGCCGCATCGCCCGGCCGGCGACGTCGGCGGCGACGTCCCACTCCGGGCTCCCGGGGGTGGCGTCGGGCAGGCAGCGCTTGCAGGCCCGGTAGCCGGCGGCGTGGGCACTGGCCGCGGTCGGGTGGAAGGTGACGTTGCCGGCAGCGGGCGTGCGCGCCGGGCAGGAGGGACGGCAGTAGATGCCGGTGGTGCGCACCGCAGTGTAGAAGACCCCGTCGAAGCGGCGGTCCCGGCTCTGCACCGCGCGGTAGCAGGCCTCGGTGTCGAGGTGTCCGGTCGGCGTCATGGGTCAATCCTGACCCGCGCCCCGTCGTCGCACCAGCGGAAAACGGACACGGCAGGATCGCCGGGTCAGGAGCGCCGGTAGCGCCGCTCGGGCCTCCCGGCACCGCCGTACTGCAGGCGTACGAGGACGACGCCGCGCGCGACGAAGTGCTCGAGGTAGCGCCGCGCGGACACGCGGGAGATGCCGACGGCCTCGGCGCACTCGGCGGCGGACAGCTCGCCGGCCTCCCGGAGCGCAGCCTCCACGGCATCGGCGGTCTCGGGGCTGAGGCCCTTGGGCAGCGCCGCGGCCGGAGCCGGCGCGGCCGCACCGAAGACCGCGTCGATGTCGTCCTGCCGGGGTGCGGCGGAGCCCGCCAGTGCCTGCAACGCCGTGCGGAAGGACTCCAGCCGCACGCGCAGGTCGTCGTAGTCGAAGGGCTTGACGAGGTAGTGCACCGCTCCCCCGGCCGCGGCGGCACGCACGCTGTCGGCTTCACGGGCCGCTGTCACCACCAGCACCCCGACGTCGTCGCCACCCGCGCGCAGCCGGCGCAGCACGTCGATGCCGGTCATGTCCGGCAGGTGCACGTCGAGGAGGACCAGGTCGGGGCGGAGCCGGGCGACGTCGTCGAGCGCCGCCTGCCCCGTGCTCGCCACCCCGACGACCGCGAAGCCGGGCGTGCGCTCGACGAACTGGGTGTGGATGCGCGCCACCATGAAGTCGTCGTCGACGACGAGGACCCGCACCTCGTCGCTCATCCGGCCTCCGCTCCGACCTCGACCCGGGGCAGCTCGGCCTCGAACACCGCGCCGGTCCCGTGGCCCCTGCCATGCACCGTGACGGCGCCGCCCCGACGTTCGCAGACGACCTGGACGAGCGCCAGCCCGACACCCCGCCCGGCGGCCGTCGACGCCTTGGTGCTCCAGCCGCGGCGGAAGATCTTCTCGGCCAGGTCCGGCGGCACGCCGGGTCCGGTGTCGGCCACCGACAGGCGCACGGTGCCGTCGTCGTGGTGCAGCGCGACCTCCACGGATCGCCCGCCGGCGCCGACCGAGGCGTCGACCGCGTTGTCCACCAGGTTGCCCAGCACCGTGCCCACGTCGGTCGAGGACTCCGGGTCCAGCCGCGGGAGGTCGCTGTCGGGCGTGACCACGAGGTCGATGCCGCGCTCGGCGGCGAGGCTGGTCTTGGCGATGAGCAGCGCCGCCACGGCGGGGTCCTCGACCCGGGCGGTGACGGCGTCGGAGATCTCCGCACGGCGCCGGCTCAGGGTGCCGACGAGCCGCGACACCTCGTCGTACTCGCCGAGCTGGACGAGTCCGGAGATGGTGTGCAGCTGGTTGTGGAACTCGTGCGTCTGGGCGCGCAGCGTGTTGGTGATCGACTCGCGGGCGCTGAGCTCGCTCTGCAGGGCCAGCAGCTCGGTGCGGTCGCGCAGCGTCGTCACCGATGCGACGCGTCGCCCCCGCTCGTGCACGGCGTTGCGGTTGACGACCAGCACCCGATCACCCAGCACCACCACGTGGTCGCGGATCTCCGCGTCGTCGGTGAGCAGGTCGCGCAGGGCGGGGTCGAGGTCGAGGTCATCGACCCCGCGACCCTCGATCGGGCCGTCGAGGCCGAGCAGCTCGCGGGCGCTGTCGCTGAAGACCGTCACGGTGCCGTCGGTCGAGACCGCGACCACACCTTCGCGGATGGCGTGCAGCAGCGCCTCGCGCTGGTCCGCCAGGGCGGCGATCGCGGCGGGCTCGAGGCCGCGGGTACGCCGTCGGATCAGGCGCGAGAGCAGGAAGGACCCCGCCACGCCGAGCCCGAGGCCGAGCCCTGCGAAAGTGAGCAGGTCCGGCAGCACGCCACGGACCCGCTCGCCCCACGACGGGTAGGACTGGGCCACCATCGCGATCCCGACGAGCTGGAGGTCGTCGTCGATGATCGGCACCTGGGCCGCGATCGCGCGGTCGCCGAAGTCGTCGACGTCACCGGTCCAGGTGCGCCCCTGCTGGACCGTGCTGCCGTCGAGGTCGATGCGGCGGTCCCGGCCGACGAAGTCGCTGCTCGCGAGCACGACGCCGTCGGGGTCGGCGAGGTAGACGCCGCTCGCCTGGAGGTTGTTGCGCACGCGCTGCGTGTAGGAGATCAGGGAGATGCGCCGGCTGGCGACGGTGCCGTTGACGAAGGGGTCCCGGACCGGCGCCGTGTTGGCCATCGACTCAGCCGCGGCGCGCAGCCGCGCACCCCGGGTGTCACGGAAGTCGGCGTCGCTCTGCTGCACCGAGACGACGCTCGCGACCGCCACCACGGCGAGCAGCACCGTCAGCTGGAGCACCAGGAACTGGCCGGCGAGCGTCGCCGGCCACCAGCGCGAGCGTGACCACAAGTTCCACAACCTCCATTGCTTTCCCAAGCGTGACGGCCGCCACACGCAGTCTCCACCATCGTCTGGTCAGCCTCCTGCTGGTGGCCGACTGGAGAGACCTGAGAGATCGGAGTGCCCATGGTGCGCCATCGCACGAGAGCACGGACGCGGCGGACGCTCGCCATCGCCGTGGCCCTCAGCAGCGCGATGCTCGTGGCGACGGGGTGCGGCGTCACGCGCGGCCCGCAGAGCAACAACATGACGATGCTGATCCCCAACAGCCCCGGAGGCGGCTACGACCAGACCGGTCGGGCCGCGGTGGCCGTCCTGGAGAACGGGGACATCACCGGCGGCTCGTTCGAGGTGACCAACGTGATCGGCGCGGGCGGCTCGGTGGCGATGACGCGGCTGATGAACGCCGA
>CAZDAO010000261.1:0-5627 GCA_964503015.1 uncultured Nocardioides sp.
GCGTGCCGGCGCAGACCAGGCCGGCCGCTCTCGACCGGAACAGGTCGCGCCCGAGGAGGTAGGTGAGGCACACGCTCGCGGTCGCGAGCAGCATGAAGACGACGCGCATGGTGACCACGTCGTCCCAGCCGCCGGCGCGGGCCACGAGCGCGCCGACCGCCGGCAGCGCGTGGGCGAGCGGCCCGGCACGGTTGAGCACGCCGACGTAGGGCGGCACACCCTCGGCGACCTGCTGCCCTGCGTAGCTGTAGATCCCGAGGTCGCGGGTGAGCGCGCCGTGGAATCCGTGCACCGTGTAGACGACCAGCGACACCGCGGCCACCACGGGGACGAGCACGTCGCGGCGCGCGGGGGGCGTGCTGCCGTCCTCGCGTCGAGCGCTCGGCCGCCGGTCGAGGAGTGGGAGCACGCGCTCACCCTACGGAGTCGGCGTGCTGCGGACGGGTCAGGGCTCGGGCAACGGCTCCACCTGGCCGACGGTCCAGTCGGCCTCGTGCACGAGGTCCTCCCCCAGCCAGGAGCACACGACGCGGCGGTACTCCACGGAGTGCTGGTAGCCGCTGTGGGTGGCCACGGTCGGCCCGGGGTCGCCCGCGCGCCTCGGCGGCACCTCCGGGACGACCAGGTCGTGGGTGGAGTCCTCGTCGGAGAAGACCCGCCAGCCCAACGGGTCGCCCCGCCGGAAGAAGTTGAACCACCCGTCCCGGCCGAGCAGGTCCCACAGCGTCTTCGGTCGCTGCTCCGGGTCCGTGGCGGGGTCCCTGCCAGGAGGTCGGGGGTGGTAGGTCGTGAGCAGGCGCGGCGCGTCCGGCATCGGGTCCTTGAAGCGCGGCGACCCGTCGGTCGGGTCGTTGCCGAGCACACCGGGGCCGAGGACGCGCGGGAAGATCCGGCCGTAGAGCGCGCGCAGCTGGCTGCCGTACGTCACGAACCGGATGCGCTCCAGCTCGGACTCCTCGAGCCGGAGCAGCGTCGCAGCGGCGATCAGGGAGCCCTGGCTGTGCCCCGAGACCACCACCGTCGCTCCCTGCCGGCGCGCCCAGCGGATCCGCGTGGTCAGCTCCGGCACCACCCGCTCGGCGTAGCACGGCGGGCTCAGCGGGTGGGCGGCCCGCGGCCAGAAGGTCGTCAGGTCCCACAGGATGCCCACCGCCCTGCGCGTCGCCTCCGAGCGCCGGACGTAGCTGCTGAGGAGCACGAAGCCGGCGCTCAGGCCGAGCACGACGTAGAGCGACAGGCTGCTGACGACGTGCGGCAGGTCGCTGCGCCACTGCGGGAAGAGGGTGCTGACCAGCGAGCTCGGCGGCCGGCCGGTCGCCGAGAGGCAGAGCAGCAGCAGCACGCACACGACCGTCACCCCGCCGAGGAGCTCGAGCAGCCGCTCCGCGCGGTGGGCGTACGCCGCCCGCAGCCGCTTGCTGCGCACGTCGTTGCGTGACTCGGTCGGCACCCCGTCGGTGTCCACCAGGTCCTTGATCCGTCGGTAGACCCCGACCCGCAGCCGGACGTAGCACCCGAGGGCGACCAGGGCGGCCAGCACGGCCCACAGCACCTGCACGACCGGCGCCCAGACCAGCACCTGCGGCACCACCAACGGGGTCGTCGGCGGCTCCGCGACCGAGAGCCGGATCCGGCCGTCGGGAGCCACCTCCAGCCCCGCAGCCGGCAGCGGCACCTCGGACGCCGAGACGAACCCTCTCGTCTCCGGGTGGCACGCCGGGGGCGGCTCGGAGGAGGCCGGCACCCAGCAGGTGTCGACGAGGAGCAGCGTCTCGTCCTCCGTCTTCAGGACGCCCTTGAAGAGGACCGTGTCGGGAAGCGTCCTGGTCAGCGCGCCGGACACGACCGTGGCCGTCTCCACCTCGACCGCCCCGCGCACGAGGCGGGGCGGGTCGTCCTCCGACGCCCCCATGACGACGATGCCGTCGCGCAGCACGACGCCGTCCGAGAGCCCGACCACGATGCTGGTCGAGAGGTCGGTCACCTTCTCCGGTGCCGCCGAGTCCTCGACCTCCCCCGAGACCGAGGTCAGGTCGGACACCGACTGGTCGGGGCCATTGAGGTACTCGGCGGCGGCCGTGACCGCGGCGGTCGTGAAGAGCAGCGCGATCCAGCCGGACGCACCGATGAGCACGGCGGGTGCTGCGCCGTACCACGCGGTGGCGCCCAGCCGGTGCGACGGACGGGCCTGGCGCCACTGCCAGAGCAGCATCCAGGTGAAGAAGACCATCGCCACGCCCAGGGCGCCGCCGAGCAGCGCGGTCAGCTCGCCCTGCGTCCTCGTCCCGTCGCCGCGCACGCTCAGCCACGTGGCCAGGGCGACCAGCCCGATGAAGACCAGGATCGGGATCGCGGCCGCCCGGCCGCGCATGCGCCCCGCCACGAAGACGGCGATGTTCACCGCGGAGAGCGCCACGAAGGTGCCGATGAACCACAGGTTGTGGCCGAACCACGCCACGTCGGAGGGCCAGCCGCGCGACGACTCGGCCATTCCCGGCGAGGCGAGCCAGACGAGCTGGCCCAGCCCGAGCAGCACCGACACGCGCATCAGCCACGGCGCCCAGCGGTCCCGCGGCCCCTTCTCGTCGAGCAGGTCCCCGACGTACTCCACGTCCTGCGGGTGCAGCCGAGCCGCGGCGCCGAAGCTGGTCAGCACGATGGCGACCGCGAGGAAGGTCCAGACGTTGGGGCGCCCCGCGACCTCCCACACCTGCACACCGACGTACGCCATCAGCGTCGCGACGGCCGCCGCGAGGTGGATCCGCTGGAGCCGGACCGTCCGCCGGGTCGAGGACCAGAACCGGCTGTCCTGCAGGAGGTGGATCTTCTTCCGGGGCGGCGGTCCCTCGTCGGTCTTCCTGGCCGCGGCCCGCTCCCGGGTCCGCTTGTTGGCCCGCCGCCTGGCCTCCAGCTCCCTGGCGTCCGTGCACTGCTCGTAGCGGGCCAGCGTCCGTCGCGAGAGGAACCACATCAGGCCGATGGCGGCGAGGGGCACGACCGAGGCGACCGCGAGTCGCTGGCTCGGGGCCAGGAACATCATGAAGTCCAGCTGGCTCGGCAGCACGTCGCAGCTCTTGGTCCCGCCGCGGTAGCACTGCCAGGCCACCAGGTCGAGGGAGATGAAGCAGGTCGTCAGGACGATGAGCATGGTGAGCAGCAGCGCTGCCCACCGGACCGCGGCAGCACCCCAGCGGCCGACCCGGCCGCCCTCGCCGACGTGCAACCTGGACCAGTAGGCCAGGTTCACCAGGGCGAAGGGCAGCAGGCCCAACCAGAGCACGCGCTGCACCCAGCCCAGCGCGCCACGGACCGCCGACGTGAGTGCACCCCAGGAGTAGGCCTCCACCGCGTGCCCGGCACGGACCGTGCGGCGCGGCAGGTCCTCGGCGCGGAACACCCCGGTGATCCCGTCGCCGCCCACCTGTCGCGGGGGTTCCTTCACCCCGAGCATCGAGGCCGGAGAGGTGCCGTGCACCCCGTGGACCCGGAGCTCGAGGGCGATGTGCGGCGGGGGCCCCGGGTCGTGCGGCACGGCGTTCCCGAGGTCCCGACGCCGGCGCCACAGGGCTCGGGTGGCCATAGGGCATGGTGGCCCCCGGCAGAGCGGTGGGTAAAGGAGCAGGTGAGAACTCAGTGCCGGGGCAGGAGGATGTCCAGACCACCGGCGAGGGCGTCGCCGTCCCAGGTCCCGCCCAGGAACCGGGTGATCGACGCCGCAGCCGCGGCATCCGCGCGCTCGGCCGGCGGCTCGTCCCGCGGCCGGCAGTCCACGTGCAGGCGGAGGTGCCCCTCCTCGGCCTCGAGCCGGACGGTGACCGGCCCGGTGCCGTGGGCGCACACGTCGGCGAGCACGCTGTCGAGCACCTGCTCGACCGGTCCGGGCATGACCGTGAGGTCGCCGCCGCCCTCCACCCGGGTCCGCAGGTCGCAGTCCAGGGGCAGCTGGTTGCCCCACCGCCTGCCGACCGCCTCGCCCAGCTCGCGCAGCGTGATCGTCGTACGACCCAGCAGGCCGCGGCCGCGCCCCAGCTCGACGAGCTCGCCGATGGTGTCCTGGAGGCGCACCACGCCGCTGAGGCAGCGCATCAGCGACGACCGGGTCTCCTCGTCGAGCCGGTCGTCGAGCAGCAGCCCGTCGAGCTCGAGGCGCAGCGCGGTGATCGGGGTGCGGAGGGCGTGCGAGGCGAGCTGGGCGTACTCGCGGTTGCGCTGGAACTCGTGCTCGAGGTGGTGCGCGCTGGTCTGCAGCGTCGCGCCCAGGGCGATCACCTCGGGGATGCGCGAGTGGGGCAGCTCGATGTCGAACCGACCGCGGCCGAGTGCCTCGGCGCTGCGGGCGAGGGAGGCGAACGGCTCCGAGAGCCGGCGGGCGAGCACCAGGCCGAGCGCGATCGCGAGGAGCACCGACACCGTCAGGATGACGAGCAGGGAGGACGCCAGGTCACGCGCACTGGCGCGGACCCGCGCGTCGCTCTTGACGGCTTCGACGGTCGTCTCGCCGACCGTGCGGCTCACCTCCAGCGGCCGGTCCGACGCCTCGGCCGGGAACCGGTCCCCGGTGGCCGTCAGGTCCGGGGAGTCGGGGTGGCTCACCGTGAGCCGGGCGTCGCTGTCGGTGAGGTCCTGGAGCTGGAGAGTCGAGATCGGCAGACCGCTGTCGAAGCGGCGGTCGAAGACGACCGCGACCTGGGTCGCCCGCTCACCGAGGGTGTCCAGCTCGGCCTCGCGCACCTCGTGGGAGAGCCAGAGGCCACGGATGATCCCCGCCGGCACCAGGATGGCCAGCGTGAGCCCGACGAACGCGAGGGTGAGCCTCTCGCGCACCCCTAGCTGCCGGTCTCCAGGCGGAAGCCGACACCGCGGATGGCGACCACGCGCTCACCGGCCTCGGCCGCCTCGAGCTTGCTGCGCAGCCGGCCGATCGTGACGTCGAGGGTCTTGGTGGAGCCGTACCAGTTCTGGTCCCACACCTGGTTCATCAGGGTCTCGCGGGGCACCACCTTGTCGTGGTGGGAGGCGAGGACCGCCAGCACGTCGAACTCCTTGGCGGTGAGCGCGATCTCCTTGTCGCCGAGGTGCACGCGCCGCGAGGCGGCGTCGATCTTCAGGCCCGAGGAGGTGACGACCGTGGTGTCGTCCTGCGCGACGTGGGCACTGCGCCGCAGCAGCGCCCGGACGCGGGCGAGCAGCTCGGCGAGCCCGAACGGCTTGGCGAGGTAGTCGTCGGCACCGACGTCGAGGCCGACGACACGGTCGAGCTCGCCGGCGCGGGCGGTCACCATGATGATGCCGCCGAGATAGCCGCCGCTGCGCATCTTGCGGCACACGTCGATGCCGTCCATGTCGGGCAGCCCGAGGTCGAGGATCACCACGGCCGGCTCCTGCTCGACGACGAAGGTCAACGCGTCGGCGCCACCCGAGACGCGACTGACGTCGTAGCCCTCACGCTCCAGGGTGCGCATCAACGGGACGGCGATGTCCTCCTCGTCCTCTACCACCAGCACGTCGTGCACCATGCGTAGGAGCATAGAGGGGGGATCAGCGGGTCGTGGAGGGAATCTCCGTGTCGACCTGCTGGGAGACCGAGGTGTGGGCCGGCTCGGCCGACCCTGCCTGGCCGGAACCGA
>CAZDAO010000262.1:0-5620 GCA_964503015.1 uncultured Nocardioides sp.
GCGCAACCGCGCGCTCGAGGTCGCGGTCGCCGAGCAGCACGGCGACGCGTGGGTCTCGCTCACCTGGAACGAGCTCTACCGGCACGTGATCGACGGGGCCGCCGGGATGATCGAGGCGGGGGTCAACCCCGGCCAGGTGGTGGTCATCCGGGTGCCGACAGGGATCCGTCAGCTCGAGCTCGAGCTCGCCACCCGCCTCGCCGGTGCCGTGCCGCTCCTCCTGCCCGAGCACATGGACCCGCACGAGGTGGGCCGTCTCCTCGACGAGATCGAGGTCCGCCTCGTGATCGTCGACCACGAGAGCCGGCTGGCCCTGCTGCGACGCGCGAGCCTGGTGGACGCCCAGCTCTTCGAGTGCGACGACCGCTCGTGGGAGCGGCTGCGAGCGATGGGGCTGGAGCGACGCAAGCGCCAGCCCGACCTGCTCCGCTGGGTCGACTCCGCCCGGTCCGCGGCACCGTCGAGCGCCGTCCTCGGCCTGCCCCGCGAGAAGAGCCAGGCGTGGCTGTTCCGTCCCGAGTCCTCCGGGACCCTCGGCGACCTGGTGGCCGACGACGTCGTGCTCCTGACCGGCGAGGCGACCGACCGGTTCACCACCGTCGTCCGTGACGCGCACCTGACCGCCGGCTGCCTGCTGGTCTGGGTGGAGCGGCCCGAGCAGCTCGAGGCCGCACTGGCTGCGTGGTCGCCCACCCACGTGCTGCTCGACCACCTCACCGCCCGGGTGCTGGAGGACCTGATGGTCGCGGGGCGCATCGACGGCGTGTCCTGGCACGAGACGCCCCAGGAGGTCCTGGAGGCCACCTCCGCCCGGGTCGCCGAGGCCAAGCTCGGCGCGCGGACCAGGAAGCTGGCGGCGGACGTCTCCGCCCTTGCGCCGTGGTTCGGCGGCCGGCTGCGGGTGCTCGTGCTGGACACGCGCGTCAACCGCACCATCAGCGGCCTCGCCACCACGCTGGGCTTCCGCATCGGGCGCATCGCGCACCACCCGGCCGTCAGGCTCGACCTGGCTCGCGAGCACGAGGTCGTGGCCGTTCCGGACGCGCCGGCCGTCGAGGTCCCGGACGTCGCACTGCCGCGTCGCGGCGGGCGCGGCGGACTCGACTCGGCGTTCTCGTTGTCGGGCTCCTGACCCTCCGGGTCACCTCGTCCCACCCTGTGGGACGTACCACAGAGTTCACCCACCCCACTGCCACGGACGGGTAACAACCCGGACGCGAACCCTTCCTCGCGGAACGATTGAGGCATCAACCTGATCGGCTGCGGAAGGGGGCTCGAGATGGCCTACATCCCGGTGACCCGCGCACCCGCGCTGCCGACCGGCGCCGTGGACGCACAGGGGACGTCCTCGCAGTTCCGGACCGTGCAGGAGCACGCGCGCACCCGCGGCGACGACATCGCCTACGTCGTGCAGGCGGGGGACGAGCGGGCCTACCGCACGTGGACGGAGGTCGCCCACACCGTGGAGGTCGCCGGCGCGGGGCTCGTCCGCAGCGGCCTGCGCACCGACCAGGTGGTCGTGTCCCTGCTCCCGGCGGGGCACGCGTGGCCCGAGCTCGACCTCGCCCTGCAGGCCATCGGCGCGGTCGTGGTCCACGTCTCGGCCGGTGCCGCCACCGCCGACCTGGCGCGCGGGCTCGAGGGCGTCGACGTACGCCTGGTGGTGGCCGAGGACGAGGCCGACCTGCGTCGCCTGCACGGGCTGACCTTCGGCTCGGCCGAGATGTTCGCCCTCGCCGGGGGACGCGGCTGGGACCGGCTGCTGACCCTCGGCGCCGAGCGGCTGACGATGGACCCGGACGCCGTGGCGAGGGCCGACCGCGTGGTCGACCCGTCCCTCGCCGGGCCGCGGCTGCTGCGTGCGGGAGCCCCCCTCGCCCGCGTGGGTGCCGACTCCGGGCCGGTGCTGGCGCCGGACGCCGTCGTCGTGCTGGTGGGCGACGTCGCCGACGCGACCGTCCAGCTGGTGCGCGAAGCGCACGTCGCGGCCGGGTGCACCCTGCGCCACCTCGCGGACCACGACCGCCTGGCCGAGGAGCTGGCCGACCTGGGACCGACGGTGCTCGCGGTGTCGTCCGACGTCGCTGCCTGGTTGCCGGGCGTCCTGGAGGCCTCGCCGGCGCGCCAGCTGCTGCGACGGCGCTCGGGTCGCTCCCGCGGCACCGACCTGTCCGCGCTCCGCGCCTGGCTGGGCGGGCACCTCGAGCTGCTCGTCGCGGACGACGTCCCGGACCGCGTCGAGCGGGTGGTGGGGGAGGCCGGTGGCCGGACGTGGGGCCCGGCCGCCGAGCTGCTCCCCGCCGACCTGCCCGTCCCGCCGCCGGTCATCATCGGCGACGCTTCGACCCTCCCGCGCCGCTCGCGCAGGGAGCCCG
The DNA here is from genome assembly GCA_964503015.1 of uncultured Nocardioides sp. GTDB lineage: Bacteria > Actinomycetota > Actinomycetes > Propionibacteriales > Nocardioidaceae > Nocardioides. Next base: position 2,376 of record CAZDAO010000262.1, read on the forward strand.
GCCGGGAGTTCCAGTTCGACAACGACCGCGAGCCCAGGTCGCCGGCGCCCGAGCCGTCGGCCTTCGCCCTCCCCTCGCTGCCGCTCTTCGGCGGCGAGTCCTACCTCGACAAGCTGCTGCTGGCGCAGGCCGGCCACAGCACCCGATGACCCAGCGGCGCCCCCGGCGCGGCCTCGGCGTGCGGCGCCGCCCGCGTCGTGCCCCCCAGAACCCTCCCGGCCGTGGTGGCCAGGACGAACACGAAGGAACTGACATGACCAACGTTGACGTGATCCTCAAGGAGGCCGTCGGCATCGACGGTGCCGTCGCCGCCCTGCTCGTCGACTACCAGTCGGGCATGGCGCTGGGCCAGGCCGGGGACGCCTCCGCCCTCAACCTCGACGTCGCCGCCGCCGGCAACACCGACGTGGTGCGCTCGAAGATGCGGACCATGGAGAGCCTCGGGCTCGACGACCACATCGAGGACATCCTCATCACGCTGGGCAAGGCCTACCACCTGATCAACCTGCCCAAGGGCCACCCGGGCCTGTTCATCTACCTCGTGCTGGACAAGAGCCGCGCGAACCTGGCCATGGCGCGGCACAAGCTCGCCACGCTCTCCACCCAGCTCGAGATCTGAGCACGCCGGCCGGGGTCAGGATCGGTGGACGATCACCTTGTCGCCGATCCTGACCTGGTCGAAGAGCCACGCCACGGCTGCCCGGTCGCGCACGTTGACGCACCCGTGCGAGGCGCCGGCATAGCCGTTGGCGGCGAAGTCGGGGGAGTAGTGGACCGCTTGCCCGCCCGAGAAGAACATCGCGAACGGCATCGGGGTGTCGTAGAGGCTCGACACGTGGTCGCGGGACTTCCGGAAGACGGCGAAGGCGCCCTCACGGGTGGGCAGCTCGTCGGAGCCGAAGCGGACCTCGACGGTCCTGCGGACCACGCCGTCGACCACCCACCGCAGCGTGCGCGACGTCTTGTCCACGCACATGGCGCGCCCGGTCGTGCACCGCGGGTCGAGGGCCGGCCCGGACGGCACGATGTTGAACAGCTCGGCCTTCGTGGGCTGCCGCGTCATCTCCTTGAGGCGCGAGAGCGTCCGACGGTCGACCTGGCCGGTCACCGGGATCCGGCGCCTGGCCTGGAAGCCCTCGACCGCCGTCACCGTGGACGCGGCGTAGCGGCCGGTCACCCTGCCGTCGTACCAGCGCACCTGCTTGAGGCGGGCCTGCACCTGGCGCACCCACATCCCCGCGTCGCCGCGCTGGAGCAGGGGCCGGCCGGGCGTGTAGACGTTGTGCAGGGCCTCGCTTGTGGGCTCGGTCGTCAGGCGGGTGATCCGGCGCCAGGTGCGTTGGTCGAGGACCCCGTCGGCGACCCAGCCGCGGCGGCGCTCGAAGGTGGCCACGCCTGCCCGGGTCTCCCGGTCGAAGCGGCTGGTGACGACCTCGGAGTGGAGGTCGAGCTGGTGCAGCCGGCTCTGCAGCTCGCGGACCCGCCAGCCGGTGTCGCCGAGCTGCAGGGCTGTGAAGGCGGCGCGAGACGCCGTCGCGGCGGAGGCGGAACCCGGCCCGGCGAGCGCGGTGACGCCGGTCAGGGCGCACGCCAGTGCGAGGGCGAGCGCGAGCAGGCGCCTGTGTGACATGTGGGTCCTCCCCCTGGAAGCCATCGGCAGTGGTGATCATAGGGACGCGCGCCGACACCCCCAGGTTGCGCCTCGGGGTCGACGGACGCCTACGCTCGGCGCGTGGCCCGCGCTGACCTGGACAAGCAACCGACCGACGTACGTCGCATGTTCGACACCGTGGCGAAGCGCTACGACCTCACCAACGACCTGATGACCGCGGGCATCCAGCGGAGCTGGCGCCGGTCGATGGTCGCCGCAGTCGACCCGCAGCGGGGCGACCTCGTCCTCGACCTCGCCGCGGGCACCGGCTGCTCCAGCGAGCCGTTCCACGCCCACGGCGCCACCGCGGTCCCGTGCGACTTCTCCGTCGGCATGCTGCGGCAGGGAAAGCAGGACCGGCCGTCGCTGCCCTTCGTCGCCGGCGACGGCACCCGGCTGCCGTTCCTGGACGACACCTTCGACGCGGTGACCATCTCCTACGGCCTGCGCAACTTCGTCGACCCGGTCGCGGGGCTGAGGGAGATGCTGCGGGTGACACGGCCTGGTGGCCGCCTGGTCGTGTGCGAGTTCAGCCGGCCGACCAACGCGGCGTTCCGCACCCTCTACCTCGACGGCTTCATGCGCGCCCTGCCGCAGATCGCTGCGGTGACCGCGAGCGCGCCCGACGCCTACGTCTACCTCGCCGAGTCGATCCGCGCCTGGCCCGACCAGGAGGGACTCGCGGCGATGATCGCCGAGGCCGGGTGGCAGCGCCCGGAGTGGCGCAACCTCACCGGCGGGGTCGTCGCCCTTCACCGCGCCACAGCCTGACCCGGTCCGCCCCCGCCGCACGAATTAGGGCACGCCCACATGGCCTAAATACGCAGGTCAGGGCACGGATCGATGGTCCGCACCCCGACGTGACGCACGACGCACCGGAGTCCTAGACTGTGGCCCGCGCCACTCGTGAAGGCATTCACAAGGTCACATGTCGTCACCTCCAGGGCGCAGGTCCACGGAAGGGAAGCGATGGAGCTCTACACGCCGATCCTGGCGCTGGCACTCATCGCGACGGGGTTCGCGGTCTTCTCCGTGATCATGAGCGCCGTCGTGGGTCCCAAGCGCTACAACCGGGCGAAGCTCGACTCCTACGAGTGCGGCATCGAGCCCACGCCGCAACCGGTGGGCGGCGGCCGGTTCCCGGTGAAGTACTTCATCACCGCGATGCTCTTCATCGTCTTCGACATCGAGATCATCTTCCTGTACCCGTGGGCGGTCCACTTCGACGCCATGCGCCTGTTCGGGCTCGTCGAGATGGTCCTCTTCATCGGCACTGTGTTCGTGGCCTACGCCTACGTGTGGCGCCGCGGCGGATTGGACTGGGACTGACCCATGGGACTTGAAGAGAAGCTGCCCAGCGGCGTCCTGCTGACGACCGTCGAGGGCGTCGCCGGCTACATGCGCAAGGCGTCGTTCTGGCCCGCGACGTTCGGCCTGGCCTGCTGTGCCATCGAGATGATGACCACCGGTGCCCCCAAGTACGACCTCGCCCGCTTCGGCATGGAGGTCTTCCGTGCCAGCCCGCGCCAGGCCGACCTGATGATCGTCGCCGGCCGGGTGAGCCAGAAGATGGCCCCGGTGCTGCGCCAGATCC
>CAZDAO010000263.1:0-5607 GCA_964503015.1 uncultured Nocardioides sp.
CTTGTCGCAGAACTCGCGGGCGGCGTCGAGCTGGTCGGGGGTCTTGAGCGCGAAGGTCTCGACCCCCTTGAGGGCCCGCTTGGCGATGCCGGTCAGGGTGCCGGCCGGAGGCATCTCGAGGATGCCCGTCACGCCGAGGTCGCTCATCGTCTCCATGCAGAGGTCCCAGCGGACCGGGTTGGCGATCTGGCCGACGATGCGGCGCAGCACGTCGCGGCCGTCATGGACGACCTGGCCGTCGCGGTTGGAGATCACCGGGGTGCGGGGGTCGTGGGTCGAGACCGAGCGGGCCAGCGCGGCGAGCCGGTCGACGGCCGGGGCCATGTGCGAGGTGTGGAACGCGCCGGCGACGCTCAGCGGCATGATCCGCGCCTTGGCCGGGGGATCCTCGGCGAACGCGGCCAGCTGCTCCATCGTGCCGGCGGCGACGACCTGGCCGGGACCGTTGTCGTTGGCGGGGGTGAGGCCGTGGCGCTCGATCGAGGCGAGCACCTCGTCACGGTCACCGCCGAGGACGGCGGTCATGCCGGTGGCGGTCACCGCGGCGGCGTCGGCCATCGCGTTGCCGCGCTCACGCACCAGCACCATGGCCTGCTCGGCGGTGATGGCGCGGGCGCCGGCCGCGGCGGTGAGCTCACCCACGCTGTGGCCGGCCACGGCGCCGATCCGCGAGAACGCGTCGGCGGGGTGGGGGAAGAGGTCGAGGGCGGCGATCAGTCCGGTCGCGACCAGCAGCGGCTGGGCGACCTTGGTGTCGCGGATGGTGTCCGCGTCGGCCTCGGTGCCGTAGTGGGCGAGGTCGATGCTGGCCACGGTGGCCAGCCAGTCGAAGCGTGCGGCGAAGGTGGGGTCCTCCAGCCAGGGCGTGAGGAAACCGGGGGTCTGGGCCCCTTGACCGGGGGCGACGATGACGAGCACGAGTCCACTGTGCCCAAGCGCCGCGCCGGATCGCGGGTCCGACGCCGACGAAGTGACCCTCAGATCCTTGTAGGGTTCCTACAGTTCCGTCCGGCCGGACTGACGCCCTAGGATCAGCGCCAGCTGCAGGGTGAAGGCCTCCCGCGGTCGGGTCGGCGACCAGCCCGTCACGTCGGTGATCTGACGCAGCCGGTAGCGCACCGTGTTGGGGTGCACGAACAGGGCGCGGGCCGTGCCCTCGATCGACGACCCGTGCTCGAACCACGCGCCCAACGTCTCCAGCAGCGTGCCGCGCGCGGCCACGAGCGGGAGGTAGACGTCGTCGACGAGGTGGCGCCGGGCGTGGCCGTCGCCCGCGAGGGCCCGCTCGGGCAGCAGGTCGCGGCTGGCCACGGGCCGGGGCGCGTCGGGCCAGCCCGCCGCTGCCCGGTGTGCCGAGAGCGCCGCCCGGGCCGAGGCGTTGGCGTGCGCGAGGTCGGTGGTGACCGGGCCGACGACCACGGGCCCGTCGCCGAAGTGGTCGAGCAACCGAGTAGCGGCCTTCAGGGGGTCGTCCACGCCGCCGAGCACCACGACGAGCCGGTCGCCCTGGGTGGCGCAGAGCGCGTCCATGCCGCCCGCGCGCGCCGAGCGTCGTACGGAGTCGAAGACGTCGATCTCCGCCCGGTGGGGCGGCACCGAGCCCAGCACCACGGCGACGTCGCCGTGCGCGCCCCAGCCGAGCGCGCTGGCGCGCGACAGCACCGACTCGTCGGTCTCGGCGCGCACGACGGCGTCGACAACGAGCGCCTCGAGGCGGGCGTCCCAGGCGCCGCGCGACTCGGCGGCGCGGGCGTAGACGGCCGCGGTCGCGAAGGCGACCTCGCGGGCGTAGCGCAGCACCGCCTGGTGGACCTCGTCGACGTCCTCGGGGTGCAGCAGCGCGTCGATGTTGGTCTCGACCACCCGGATGCTCAGCCGCACCAGCTCCACGGTCTGCTGCAGGGAGATGACCCCGGTGAGCTCGCGCGGCGCGGCCCCGAAGACGACCACGGCGAGGGGGTCGTGGGCCGAGGGCTCGACCTCGACGTCGTACCAGTCGACGAAGCCGCGGATGCCGGCCTGCACGATCAGGCCGACCCACGAGCGGTCCTCCGCGCTCAGGTCGTCGAACCAGGGCAGGTCCGTGGACATCCGGCCCGTGGCCGCGGTGCTCAGCGCCCCCGTGGAGCTGCGCAGCGCCTCGGCTGCGCGACGACGTGAGGGGGGCATGGGTCGACTCTAGTGCGGCGGCCGGCGTAGTGGGATTCCCACGAAGCCGGTGCGAGCGTCGGTGTGGCCGAACGGCCCCGGACCGAGGTCACGACTTGGCATCGCCACCCGGGGTGCCGCGGGGACCGCTCGGACGTCTGGTTGAATCCGGAATGTCCCCACAGGTTGGAGCCCGAGTGCCGCGTCGCAGCAACCCGCACCTGCAGTACGTCACCGTGCACGGGCACCGTCGCGCGTACGTCCGCAAGGGCTCGGGCCCCGTCGTCCTGCTCCTGCACGGGCTCGGCTGCGACCACACCACCTGGAACCCGGTCATCGACTCCCTCGCGCGGACCCACACGGTGATCGCGCCCGACCTGCTGGGACACGGCGCCTCCGACAAGCCGCGCGCCGACTACAGCGTCGGCGGCTACGCCAACGGCATGCGCGACCTGCTCACCCTGCTCGGCATCGACTCCGCGACCGTCGTCGGGCACAGCTTCGGCGGCGGCGTCGCGATGCAGTTCGCCTACCAGTACCCCGAGCGCACCGAGCGGCTGATCCTCGTCGGGTCCGGCGGGCTGGGGCCCGAGGTCAGCCCGGCGATCCGGGCCATCACCACACCGGGCTTCCAGCAGGCGATGGGCGTGCTGTCGCTGCCCGGGCTGCGCCACGTCGCCACCACCTCGATGCGGGTCCTCGCCGCGAGCGGCGTCCGGCAGCTGCGCGACCTCGGCGAGGTCGCCGACATCTACGAGTCGTTCCGGGACCCCGACACCCGCGCCGCCATCCGGCACGTCGTGCGCGCCGTCGTGGACTGGCGCGGCCAGATCGTCACGATGGCCGATCGCGCCTACCTGACCGAGGCCATGCCGATGTGCGTGGTGTGGGGTGCCGACGACCTGGTCATCCCGGTCGACCACGCCAGCAACGCCCGGGCGCTCGCTCCGACCGCGCGCATCGAGATCGTCCCCAACGCCGGGCACTTCCCGCACAAGGACCACCCCGAGCGGTTCGCGAAGATCGTGCGCGACTTCGTCCGGACCACCGAGGCGAGCCGCTACGACCGGGAGCGGTGGCGCCAGCTGCTCGACGAGGGTGCCTCGGAGGTGCCCGCGCACGGCGGCGCCGGTGACGCGCCGGTCGCGCCCCTCCGCGCCGTACGACGCCCGGCGGGCGCGCAACCCGCGTAGCAACCCGCCGCGGGCGGCTGCCTAGCCCCAGTTCGCGGCGTCGGTGAGGCAGAACGGGTGGCCGGCCGGGTCGATGAGCACCCGCCACGTCTCGCCCGGCTGCGGGTCGGCCAGCCGCGCGCCGAGGCCGACTGCTCGCTCGGCCATCGCGTCGACGTCCTCGACGGCGAGGTCGAGGTGGAACTGCTTGCGGCCGCCCTCGTCGGGCCACGAAGGGGGCTGGTGGTCCGGGACGCGTCCCAGGCCGAGCGCGGGGGAGCCGTCCGGTCCGGTGAGCATCGCGTAGTCGTCGGTGCTGGCCGCGACGCTCCACCCGAGGAGCGCCGACCAGAACTCCGCGGACGGCGCCACCTCCGCGCAGTCGAGCGACACCATCGCGATCCGGGCTGTCTGCTGTGGGGCCACTGCTGTCTCCTCGTGCTGGTCGTCGGGGTTCGCGACGAGTGTTCCGCGCGGGGCCGCGGCGGTGCTTGGACAAAGGCGACAGCACGGTCCCCGCGCAGACCTAGGCTGGGCGCGTGCCCTCCCGATCGGGCCGCGTCTCAGCGGCGATCCTGCGACCCAGCCGCGCGGAGCAGCGGATCGAGGTCGGTCGCGGCGAGCCCGGCGAGGACCTGGCCGGACTGGTCGACTACTTCTGGTGGGTCCGGTGGGACACCCCGGAGCCGCACGTCCAGGAGGTCGTGCCGCGGCCGGTGGTGCACGTCAGCGCGGAGGTCGTCGACGGAGAGCCGCGGCTGCTGGTGCACGGGGTCCACCCGCGGATGTTCCACCGGCGCCTGGAGGGCACCGGGCACACGGTCGCTGCCGGGTTCCGGCCGGCCGGCTTCCGTCCGTTCCTGCGCGCCGACGTCGGGGCGCTGCAAGGGCGCGAGGTGCCGGCCGCCGAGCTGTTCGGCGGTGACGACCGCCCGGTGGCCCGTGAGGTGCTGTCGCACGACCGCCCCGAGGACGGCGCGGCCGCGCTCGCCGCCTGGCTGCGGCGCCTGGGCCCCGCCGAGGACCCGCTGGTGGCCGAGCTCGCGGCACTGGTCGAGCGGGCGGAGACCGACACGTCGCTGGTGCGCGCCGACCAGCTCGCCGCCCTCGCCGGGGTCAGCCTGCGCACGCTGCAGCGACGCTTCCACTCCCACGTCGGCATCGGGCCGAAGTGGGTCGTGCAGCGCTTCCGGCTGCTCGACGTCACCGCCGCCGCGCACGGCGCCGGCGAGGTCGACTGGGCAGACCTCGCCGCACGACTGGGCTACGCCGATCAGTCCCACCTGATCCGGGCGTTCACGCGGCTGGTGGGCCACCCTCCCGCCGCTTACGCGCGGGAGGCGTGAGTCACCCCACGACGTTCTCGACCTCCCCCGCTGCGCTCCTCCGGCCGACAACGCCACGGGGACCCCGGTGACCCACCAGGTCCACCAGGTCCACCAGGTCCACGAGGTGGAGCGGGGGATGCCTACGCATCCCCTCCTTCCTGCTTGATGTCCTTGGTCGCCGTCGGGTCGTCGATGCGGTAGCGCTGGGCGGCCTCGACCACCTTCTCCACCGGGAACTGGCCGGCGTCGGCCAGCGCCTGCAGGGCCTGGACGACGACGTTGACCGCGTCGATGTGGAAGTAGCGACGGGCGGCCGGGCGGGTGTCGGCGAAGCCGAACCCGTCCGCACCGAGCACGCGGTAGTCGGCCGGCACCCAGCGGGCGATCTGCAGCGGGACGGCCCGCATGTAGTCCGAGACCGCGATGACCGGGCCCTCGGCGCCGGCCAGCTTGTCGCTGACGTAGGCGGTGCGGCGCTCCTCACCGGGGTGGAGGAGGTTCCACTCCTCGGCGGCGACGCCGTCACGCGCGAGCTCGTTCCAGGAGGTGACGGACCACAGGTCGGACCGGACGCCCCAGTCCTCGGCGAGGAGGCGTGCCGCCTCGTCGATCCACGGGTAGCCGACACCGGAGGCCATCAGCTGCACGCGGGGGCCGTCGCCCTCGGCGGTCGAGACCTTGTGGATGCCCCGCAGGATGCCGTCGACGTCGACGTCGTCGGGCTCGGCCGGCTGGGAGACGGGCTCGTTGTAGACGGTGAGGTAGAAGATGACGTCCTCGCCCTGGCCCTCGGGCCCGCCGGTGCCGTACATCCGCTCGAGGCCGCTCTTCATGATGTGGCTGATCTCGTAGGCGAACGCCGGGTCGTAGTGCACGATCGCCGGGTTGGTCGCCGCCAGGAGGGGGGAGTGCCCGTCGGCGTGCTGCAGGCCCTCGCCGGTCAGCGTGGTGCGGCCGGC
>CAZDAO010000264.1:0-4034 GCA_964503015.1 uncultured Nocardioides sp.
TCGAGCCAGATGGACACCCCGGCGTCGGCCAGGGCCTTGAGACGGTCGTTCATGGGAGAGCCTCTCCTTGGTGGGTGGCAGGTGGTCAGGCGTTGACGACGGCGACGCTGTCGCGCGCGGCGTCGGCGACGGCCTGGGCGGTGATGCCGAACTCGGTGTAGATGCGGGCATAGTCGGCCGACGCGCCGTAGTGCTCGATCGAGACGATGCGACCGTTGTCGCCGACGAGCTCGCGCCAGCCCTGCTTGACGCCTGCCTCGACCGACACGCGTGCCTTGACGGTGGGCGGCAGGACGGTGTCGCGGTAGGACTCGTCCTGGTCCTCGAACCACTCCAGGCAGGGCATCGACACCACGCGGGCGTCGATGCCGTCGGCGGCCAGCAGCTCGCGCGCCTCGACGGCGAGCTGCACCTCCGAGCCGGTGCCGATCAGGATCACGTCGGGGGTCGCCTTGTCCGAGTCGATCAGGACGTAGGCACCGCGAGCCACGCCCTCGGTCGAGGCGAAGCCGTCCGTGCCGCGGGGAAAGACGGGCACGTTCTGGCGCGTCAGCGCGAGGGCGGCGGGCCGGTCGGTGTGGGTGAGGATGGCGTGCCAGGCCGCGACCGTCTCGTTGGCGTCAGCAGGCCGTACGACGTCGAGCCCGGGCATGGCACGCAGCGCCGCGAGGTGCTCGATCGGCTGGTGCGTCGGACCGTCCTCGCCGAGGCCGATCGAGTCGTGGGTCCACACGTAGGTGACCGGGAGCTTGCTCAGCGCGGCGACGCGCACGGCGCCGCGCATGTAGTCGGAGAAGGTGAGGAAGGTGCCGCCGAAGACGCGGGTGAGGCGGTCGGGCGCGATGCCGTTCATGATCGCGCCCATGCCGTGCTCGCGGATGCCGAAGTGCAGGACGCGTCCGGCGTGGGGATCGGTGCTCCACTCGCCCACCTCGGCCACCACGGGACCGACCGAGGGAGCGCTGGTGATCGTCGTGTTGTTGGAGCCGGCCAGGTCGGCCGACCCGCCCCAGAGCTCCGGCAGCACCGGGGCGAGGGCGTTGATGACCTTGCCCGACGCGGAGCGCGTCGCCACGCCCTTGGCGTCGGCCTCGAAGGTGGGGAGCGCGTCGGCGAGGTCGCGAGGGAGCTCGCGCGCCTCGAGCCGACGCAGCAGGTCGGCGGACGCGGGGCTCTTCGCGGCCCACGCGTCGTACTGCCCGGTCCACTCGGCGTGCCACGCCTCACCGCGCTCGCGCAGCTCGCGCGTGCGCTCGAGGACGCCCGGCGGGATCTCGAAGGTCTGCTCGGGGTCGAAGCCGAGCACCTCCTTGGTGGCGGCGACCTCCTCGGCGCCGAGCGCGCTGCCGTGGGCGGCCTCGGTGCCCTGCGCGTTGGGGGCGGGCCACGCGATGACCGTGTCGAGGACGATCAGGGACGGCTTGTCGCCGACGGTGTGCGCCTCGCGGATCGCGGCGTAGAGCGCCGGGACGTCCTCGACGTACTCCTTGCCGCCGTTGGTCCAGTCGACGGTCTGGACGTGCCAGCCGTAGGCCTCGTAGCGGGCGGCGACGTCCTCGGTGAACGCGATGTCGGTGTCGCCCTCGATGGAGATCCGGTTGCGGTCGTAGATCATCGTCAGGTTGCCGAGCTGCTGGGTGCCCGCGATCGAGGAGGCCTCGGAGCTGACGCCCTCCTCAAGGTCGCCGTCCGAGGCGAGGACGTAGACCTGGTGGTCGAACAGGCCCGCCCCAGGGGCGGCGTCGGGGTCGAGCAGGCCGTGGACGCGGCGACCCGACAGGGCCATCCCGACCGCGTTGCCGACGCCCTGGCCGAGCGGTCCCGTGGTCACCTCCACGCCGGCGGTGTGGCCGAGCTCGGGGTGCCCGGGCGTCTTCGAGCCCCAGGTGCGCAGCGCCTTGAGGTCGTCGAGCTCGAGCCCGAAGCCGCCGAGGAAGAGCTGCGTGTAGAGGGTGATCGAGCTGTGGCCGCACGACAGCACGAAGCGGTCGCGCGCCACCCACTGCGGGTCGGCCGGGTCGTGGCGCATCACCTTCTGGAAGAGCAGGTACGCCACCGGCGCCAGGCTCATGGCCGTCCCGGGGTGGCCGTTGCCGACCTTCTGCACCGCGTCCATCGCGAGGGCGCGGGCGGTGTCGACCGCGCGCTTGTCGACGTCGTCCCACTCGAGGGTGGTGGGCAGGGCGGACTTCTTGGTCAACACAGTTCCTCTCGGTGGAGTGCAGCGCGGCGCTCGGGGGGTGCAGCCGGGATCACAGGTCCGTTGGGGTGGCCTCGACTGCGAGCCTAGCGTCGTGCCCGAGTAGACTCGACCCCGCCCGAGGGTGGTCCCGGACGTCCGATCGCAGGCTGTTCATCACCTCTGGTTCCCGTTCGTCCACGTCCCATCCGTCCCCGTCCTCCCGAGGTTCCACCGTGTCCCACGCCGGCTCGCGCGCTGCTGCGTCCGCCGCGGCGGCGACGACCGGTGAACAGGGTGCCGGCGTCGAGGGTCCGAAGACCTGGCGCGACGTCGTCGCGGCCTACGTCGGGCTCACCAAGCCCCGCGTCATCGAGCTGCTGCTGCTCACGACCGTGCCGGTGATGTTCTTCGCCGAGCGCGGGATCCCGCCCCTCGGCCTCGTGGTCGCCACGGTCGTCGGCGGGGCGCTGTCGGCGGGGTCGGCGTCGGCCTACAACTGCGTCTACGACCGCGACATCGACGAGCAGATGCGCCGTACGCGTCGGCGTGCGCTGCCGCGCCACATGGTCTCCGCGACGTCGGCTCTCGTGTTCGCGACCGTGCTGGCCGTGGTCTCGACCGTGGTGCTCGGTGTCTGGGTCAACTGGCTCTCGGCCGGCCTGTCCGTCCTGGCCAACGCGTTCTACGTGTTCGTCTACACGATGCTGCTCAAGCGGCGCACCACCCAGAACATCGTCTGGGGCGGCCTGGCCGGCTGCTTCCCGGCCCTCATCGGCTGGACGGCCGTCACCGGCGAGCTGGCGTGGACGCCGGTGGTGTTGTTCCTGGTCGTCTTCTTCTGGACGCCGCCGCACACGTGGGCCCTGGCCCTGCGCTACCGCGAGGACTACGCCAACGTCGACGTGCCGATGCTGCCGGTGGTCAAGCCCGCCGGCGAGGTCGGGCGGCAGGTCGTGGTCTACAGCTGGGTGATGGTCGCGGTCTCGCTGCTGCTCTGGCCGGTGGCCGGGACGAGCGTGGTGTACCCCGTCGCGGCCGCCGTCCTCGGCGCCGTGTTCCTCGTCGAGGCGCACCGCATGTGGGGGCGGGCGAGGTCGTCCGACGTGCTCAGCGAGATCAACCCGATGCGCCTGTTCCACGCCTCGAACCTCTACCTGTCGCTGCTCTTCGTGGCGGTCGCGCTCGATCCCTTGCTGGCCCGGTAGCGCACCCTGTCCCAAACGTCCGGGAAATGAGGCTTTCTAGAGAACCTCTTGAGAATTCCTCCCGTGTGACTCGGCGTCGCTTCCCGTTGAATCGTCGCGGGTGGGGAAGCGCAGGGCTTCCGCACGTATTCATGGGGGTTCGAAACTGATGTTTGGCGCGCCAGAACAACGCATGGGCGCCGGTCGTGGGGGCACGGCCGGCCGGAGCGTGTCGAGGATCATGACGCTGGTGGTGGCCGTCGGCTTCGCCGTCGTCGGCCTCGCCGCTCCCTCGAGCGCTCACCACAACACGATCACCGGGTCCGTCTCGTGCCGCGACGGCGGTGGGTGGGACGTCACCTGGGAGGTCGCCAACAGCGAGCGGCGGAGCGAGCGGATCACGCGCTCCAACCGTCCGTGGGCGGTGCCGGTCGGCACGGTCCTGCGCGACTGGGAGACCAGGTCGTTCACCGAGGGCGTGACGACCCGCCCGACCTCCGACGTGACGCTCACGCTGTCCGCACGGTGGTCCAACGGGGTCACCCAGACCAACTCGGGCACCATCCCGGTCCGCGCGTTCTCCGAGGACTGCAACACCAAGCGGGTCGACGCCCCGGAGGTCCCGGTCATCGACGAGTGCGGTCCGGGCAACGCCGTCTACGGCACGG
>CAZDAO010000264.1:4134-5578 GCA_964503015.1 uncultured Nocardioides sp.
CGAGCGGTCCGTGGACCTCGGTGGTCAACCCCGACGGGAGCCTGACGATCACCGCTGACGCCGGCCACGCCTTCGGCAACGGCCAGACGGTCCTCACCTACCCGGTGCCGACCGACAGCAACCAGCCGTGCATCGAGGAGGCGCCGGAGGTCCCGGTCATCGACGAGTGCGGTCCGGGCAACGCCGTCTACGGCACGGTCCCGAGCGGTCCGTGGACCTCGGTGGTCAACCCCGACGGGAGCCTGACGATCACCGCGAGCTCCGGCCACGCTTTCGGCAACGGCCAGACGGTGATCACCCTCCCGGTGCCCACCGACTCGCTGCAGCCGTGCCCGGTGAGCCCGCCGGAGGTGCTGCCGGCGGAGGTCCGCGTGGTGAAGGCGCGGGCCAAGCACATCGACAAGTGCGGGCGCGCGAGCGACCTGTTCAAGGTGAGCAAGCGAGCCGGCGTGGTCTACAAGGTCAACGGCAAGGTGGTGCGCCAGGGCGTGTGGCTCAAGGCCCGCACGCTCAAGGGCATCGGTGCCCGACCCGTCGCCCGGTCCTACCGGATCGTCGTGCGCGCCCAGTCCGCCGACGCCGGCTACCGGCTCGAGGGCAAGCACGTGTGGCGGATGAGGTTCAGCACCAGGCCGTGCGCGAAGGCACCGGAGATCGCGCCCGACACGGGTTCGTGATGCGTCGCGCCGCGTTCCTCGCGGTGACGCTCTGCGCGACTCTGCTGGTCGGTCAGGGTGCGGCTCAGGCCGCCCCTGACCGGCTGCAGATCGCGCGCACCGGCACCGACGCCACGGTGGTGGAGGTGGCGGCGCGCAACGACACCCTCGACGTCGGGTGGCGGCTGCGCGGCACTGTCTACACCTGGGCCAAGGGCGACCCGCCCTGCGACCCCACCGGCAGCACCGTCTACGCCGGTCACGCCTGGCGTGCCGGCAACGGCGTGGCCGACCGGTGGGGCCGGTTGCGTCGCGGCGATCGGATCCGCGTCGGCGGCTGCCGGTTCGAGGTCGTCCGCCGGGAGTTCTGGGCGGCCGACCGCAGGATGGGTTCGCTCTACTCGGTCTCGGGGCCGCCGCGGATCGTGCTGGTGGCGTGCAAGGCCGACGACTACTCCAAGCGCACGGTGATCTTCGCGCGCAAGCTCTGACCGGGGATCACGGGAGGCGGGTCGCGGCGGTCTGCTGCGACCCGCCGTCCGCGCGCGCCTCGTGCACGGCGTGGTGGGGCAGCACCGCGAGCGCGATGCGGGCGAGTCCGGCGGCGAGGAGGGCGGCGCCCAGCATGTGCAGCGCCACCAGTCCGACCGGGAGGTCGAGCCAGTACTGCACCCAGCCGAGCACGCCCTGCAGCACCTCGATCACGAGGACCAGTCCGGTCACGGTGGCCAACCACCGGTGGCCCCCGCGCAGCGCCACGACGAGCAACGCCACGGTGAGGGCGACGA
>CAZDAO010000265.1:0-5561 GCA_964503015.1 uncultured Nocardioides sp.
CATCGACGCGGTGGGGCGGCCGGAGACGTGGAAGCATCCCTTATACGCCCGCGACCTCGCCGGAACGGTCGTGCTGGTCGGCTTGCCCACGCCGGACATGAAGGTGCCTGACATCCCGCTCATCGACGTGTTCGGCCGCGGCGGGTCACTGAAGTCGTCCTGGTACGGCGACTGCCTGCCCTCCCGCGACTTCCCGATGCTCGTCGACCTCTACCAGCAGGGCCGGCTCGACCTCGACGCGTTCGTGACCGAGGAGATCGGCATCTCCGACGTGGAGGCCGCCTTCGAGAAGATGCACCACGGGGACGTGCTGCGGTCGGTGGTGATCGTGACACCCCACGAAGACACTCGCTCCGCTCGCGTCTCCGCGGGGACCCCGTCGTGAGCGCGCGGGTCGACCACGCCGTGGTCTCCGGCACGTTCAGCCTCGACGGCGAGACCCACCAGGTCGACAACAACGTCTGGGTGGTCGGTGACGACGAGCAGTGCCTCGTCATCGACGCCCCGCACGACGTCGACGCGATCCTCGAGGTCGTCGCGGGCCGCACGGTGAAGGCGATCGTGTGCACCCACGCGCACGACGACCACGTCCGCGTCGCACCCGCCCTGCGGGTCGCGACCGGGGCGCCGATCCTGCTTCACCCCGACGACCGGCCGCTGTGGGAGCTGACGCACGGAGGCGACGAGCCGGGTGCGGAGCTGTGGGACGTCGACCTCTCCGACGGGATGACGCTGACCATCGGGGGCGCGGCGGTGCAGGTGCTCCACACCCCCGGCCACGCCCCGGGTGCGGTGTGCCTCTACGTCCACGACCTCGGATGCGTGTTCACCGGGGACACCCTGTTCGAGGGAGGCCCGGGTGCCACGGGACGGTCCTACAGCGACGCCGACCTCATCAAGGAGTCGATCCGCGCGCGGCTCCTCGACCTCCCGGACGAGACCGTCGTGCACACCGGGCACGGGCCGGACACCACGATCGGGGCCGAGAGGGCCAACGTCTGAGGGGTGCGCCGACCTCGGGCGGCCGTGGTGATCAGGCCGTCATCCAGCCGTGAGGAGGGCGGGGTGGGGTCGTCAGCCACGGACGGGCTGCCAAGGCCCGCCGGCGTCGCTCCTCCCGCAGCTCGTCGAGGTGGAACGCCTCGGCGACCAGCTGGTGGTGCGCCGGGTGGTCCACCGGGGTGCCGCGCACCCGGCGGAGCACGTGCTTCCAGGTGTGGTGGTAGCGCACGAAGGGCACCTGCCAGCGTCTCGACCGCGTCCTCCAGCGGGCGTCCTGCCCCGTCATCCGCGCCGACCGCGGGACCCACCATCCCGTGACCTCCAGGTCGACATGGGCGGGGTAGCGGCGCCGCGCCCGGTCCCGCGCGCCGTCGTCGCGCATCGGCTCGACGAGAGCGCCGGTCTCGCGGTCGCGGAGGTCGATCCGCACCTTCGCCAGCCGCAACATCTCCACGACCACGGCCGCCCGAGGGCTCGTCCGGCTGGTCTCCCACCTGGCCACCTGCGACTGCGAGATCCCCAAGATCGCGGCCAGCCCCCGCTGCGAGACATCGAGGATCCGGCGGATCCGCCGCACCAGCCCCGGCACCCCTCCGTCGAACGGACCCATCAGGTAGTGGTCGACCTCAGCTTCCGTCCAGTCCGCCATCTCCTCCGGATCGACCCGCTCCTGCGTGATCGCCATGCCTGCCTCCCGTGTGATCGGTGTGTCCTGCGATCCCACCGCGGCGTACCGACAACCGGGCGCCACTCCTCCACAACGCCACCTTGTCCACAGGCCGCGCGGTCATTCGTGGTCACCACCGCCGCCGCCGGGCACACGCCCGCTCCGCCGCCCGGACTTCGGACCGCCGGATCCGCCGTCCGGCCCCCATCGCTGGCGGCGGCCTCCCACTACTGGCAGCTGAGTCGCTGAGCGACTCACCTTCCAGTGGAGGCCGGGGGCTCGGCGGTCGCGGGTGGGCACCTGAGTCGCTGAGCGACTCAGCTCCCACAGGTGGGGTGGGGCGGGACCGGTGGGCCGTGGGCGGGCGTCGCGGCTGGTCGGGCGGCGGGAAGGCGGGGGAGGGGCGTGGTCGTACGCCGCCGCGCGCCAGGCCCCGGAAATCGGAGGCGGGTCATCGGGGGACGGGGCTACGGTCGGGTGATGAGCAGTGACATGTTCGTTCCTGCCGAGTTCGAGCCGCCTCGCTCGCTCGTGACGGACGACTTCCGGCTCGAGCCGCTCGGACCGCAGCACAACGCCTCCGACCTCGCGGCCTGGACGTCGAGCATCGAGCACATCCGTGACACGGCCGGCTACCCGGACGGGAGCTGGCCGCCGTTGGAGGGGATGTCGCCGGACGACAACCTGGCCGACCTGACCCGGCACGCGGCCGACTTCGAGGCGCGGCGGGGTTTCACGTTCACCGTCCTGGACCCGCGCAGCGGCGACGTCATCGGGTGCGTCTACCTCTATCCGAGTCGGGCGCCCGAGCACGACGTGCAGGTCCAGTCGTGGGTCACCATGGGTCGCGCCGAGCTGGACGGGCCGCTCGCCGACGCCGTCGCGGCATGGCTGGAGGCGGCATGGCCGTGGGAGCGACCGGACCGGCACGGACGGTGAGGCCAGGGTCCCGGACGCCGTGCCACGATGACCCGGTGCGGACGAGGCTGACGACCGAGCCCAGGACCGGGCCGGTCAGGAGGGCACGCGCGGCGACGCCCCACAGGCAGGGCGCCGTGCTCGCGACCCTCGCGCTCGTCACCTCGTTGGCTGCCTGCCAGGGCGGCGGCGCCGGCGATCGTGAGGAGCCCGGCGCCGACGAGGCAGCCGCGTCCGCGACGCCGACCGTGCCGCCCTCGCCGTCGGAGGAGCTCGGGCTCTCCGAGGGCTGGGGACCGGACCGGGCCGAGCTCGACCGCGCCGCCGAGGCGGTACGCCGGCTGCCGCTGCCGGCCCTGGCCGGTCAGGTCATCGTCGCGGAGTGGGCCGGCACGGCAGCGCCGGTCGACCTGGTGCGCAGGCTGCACCTCGGAGGCGTGATCGCCTTCGACTCCAACATCGTCTCCGCTGACCAGGTCCGGGCGGTCAACACCCGGCTGACCCGCCAGGTGGGCCGGAGGTGGCCGCTCTTCCTCGGCGTCGACCAGGAAGGCGGACTGGTCGAGCGGTTGCGAGGTGCCGCGACCCGGTTCCCCACCTTCATGAGCGCGGGTGCCGCAGGGGACGTCGCGCTGACCGAGCAGGCCTACGCCGCCAGTGGCGCGGAGCTCCGTGGCCTGGGCTTCACCGTCGACTTCGCCCCGGACGCCGACGTCACCTCCGGGCCCGGGGACCCCACCATCGGGTCGCGGGCCGCGTCGTCGTACCCCAGCACGGTGGCCGAGCACGTCGTCGCCGCCGCCGACGGCTTCGCGGCGTCAGGGGTGCTGCCCGTGGTGAAGCACTTCCCGGGCCACGGCTCGGTCCCGGCCGACAGCCATGTGACGCTGCCGGAGCAGGGCAAGTCCCGCAAGGAGCTCGCCGCGACCGACCTCGTCCCCTTCCGCAGTGCTGTCGAGGCAGGGGTGCCCGCGGTGATGGTCGGCCACCTCGACGTCCGGGCCGTCGACCCCGGTGTCCCGTCGTCCCTGTCCCGCAAGGTCGTCACCGGGCTGCTCCGCCAGGAGCTCGGGTTCGGCGGCCTGGTCGTCACCGACGCGCTCGACATGGCCGGCGTCACCCGGGGCCGTGACCCGGGACGTACGGCGGTGCAGGCGCTGCGCGCCGGGTCCGACGTCCTGCTGATGCCACCCTCCCCGGCCGCCGCGCGGTCCGCCGTGGTCCGGGCGGTGCGCTCCGGTGTGCTGCCACGGCGTCGCCTCGAGCAGGCCGCGGCGCGACAGGTCGCGCTGCTCAGGCACCTCGACGGCGCGAGGGGTGCGCCCGTCGGCTCGGCCCGCGACGCCTCGCGCACCCTGTCGGCCGCCGCGGTGACCGTGGTCGCCGGCGAGTGCTCCGGGCGGTTGGTCGGGGACCGGGTCCACGCCTACGGCGACCCCGGCGCGGTGGCGGTCTTCGCGGCCGCAGCCGGGCGTGCGGGGCTCGTGGTGCTGCTCCGCAAGGCCACCCCGACGCGTCTCGCCCGCGCCGTCCCGAAGCCGGAGCGCCGCAAGGGTGAGCGTCGCAAGGCGTACAAGAAGCGCACGCGCGCGTGGCGCAAGGCCGAGGCCCGACGCGAGGAGCGGCTCGCCGCCTGGATCGCCCGCGAGGACGCTCGCCTCGCCGCGGGCACGCCGGTCGGGTTCACCGGCTTTCGCGACGCACCCGTCGACGGCGACGTCGCCGTGGCCACGGACAGTCCGTGGGTGCTGGGCCGCGTGTCCGCTCCGACGCGGATCGCGACCTACGGCGACACGCCTGCGGCGATGGACGTCCTCGTCGAGGTGCTGCTCGGGCAGGCACCCGCGCCCGGTCGGCTGCCGGTCCGCGTCGCCGGCGTCGAGCGGACCGGTTGCCGGTCCTAGAACGGTTCGACGAGCAGCGCCGTGCCGTGCCCGGCGACGCGAGTGAGCACGAGCGTCGCCTCCTGCTCGCCCCGCAGCGCCAGCCGCTTGCGCAGCTCCTCGGGGACCACCTGGACGCCGCGCTTCTTGATCGTGAGCCGCCCGATGCCGCGCTCGTGCAGGGCGGCCCTGAGCTGCTTCTCCCGGTAGGGGAGGTGCTCGACCACGCGGTAGCCGCGGGCGAAGGGCGTGCGGTAGGACGCATCGCTGGTGACGTAGGCGATGTGCGGGTCGACGAGGCCGCCGCCGAGCCCGGCGGCGACCGCGGTGACCAGCCCGGCGCGGATGACCGCGCCGTCCGGCTCGTAGAGGAAGGCGCCGACGTCACGCACGTCGGCCCCGGCCTCGCCGGGAGCCGGGGCGTCCTCGGAGGTGAGCGTCGCCAGGCCACCGTCGCCGATCACCGTGGCGCGGCGGTCCGTTGTCGACAGGTCGGGCGACCACAGCACGGCCTCCTTCACCTCGCCGCCGTCGCTCACCCACTCCGCCTCGACGCCGGGTGGCACGAGGTCGTGCCCGATGCCGGGAGCGACCTTGACCAGCGAGCGACGAGCCAGCAGGTCCCTGACCCACGGCCACGGCGGGGTCCAGCCCTCGACGTCGAAGACGCGTCCGCGACCGCCTCGACGGGCCGGGTCGGCGAAGGCCGCGTCGAACCCGGACGGGTCGACCGTGGTGGCCTCGCCGGCCTGCACCGCCCCGGGCAACCCGAGGGCGGCGAGGTTGGCCCGGGCCATGGCGACCCGGACGGGGTCCTGGTCGACGCCGGCGGCGATCAGCCCGGCGCGCGCGAACGCGAGCAGGTCGCCGCCGATCCCGCAGCCCAGGTCGATGACGCTGCCGCCGGGGACGGCCGCCGCCAGTCGCGCCGCGCGATGGTCCGCGACCCGCGCCCGGGTGGCCTGCTCGAGCGCGTCGGGGGTGAAGAACATCAGGCGGGCGTCGTCCCCGAACTTGGCGACGCCCCGCTCGCGCAGCTGTGCCTGGGTCGTGGCCGCAGCGGCCTTCTCCGCGTCGGGCTCGAGACGGCG
>CAZDAO010000266.1:0-5542 GCA_964503015.1 uncultured Nocardioides sp.
CGGACACCGCGGCGAAGCTGGACGGTGTGGCCGATCGAGGAACGGTCGACGCGCGCATGCAGGCCGACGTCAGCCAGGGCACCCCGCCGCACGCGGCGGTGCAGAACGCGCCGGGCAGGGCGCCGCGAGCAGCGCACCGAGCCCAGCAGGCACCGCAGGTGCAGCGCACGGCACCGGGGCGCTAGACCTCGACGTCGAACAGCCCCGCCGGCGGCGGGGCGTACGGCAGTGGCGCCCCGGCGCGGTTCTCGTCGTCGCTGCCGGCGAAGGGGCCATCGGGGTCGAAGAGCATCGCCATGTGCGGGTCAGCGTGGTCGCGTAGCCACACGCTCATGCCGGTGGCGCCGTCCAGGCGAAGGTGCTCCCAGGCGCGCCACAGCGCCTCGAGCCGGATGATCGCCTCCGCGTTACGCCACCACTCGGCCGACCAGCGCCGCGAGCCTCGTGGCCCGACGCGACGGCGGTAGACGTTGACCAGGTACTCCCGGACGAACTCGTCGACGGAGGCGTAGTAGAGCGCCGGTGCCGCCGGTTCTGCCGGCGGCTCGTCGTGCACGCCGTCCCACTCGCCCAGGTCCGCGCTCACGAGGCACCGGCCGCCTCTGCGGCCGCGAGCTCGTCGGCGACCGTGGCCGCATCCCGCTCGACGGCGGCGAGGGTCTGGGCGGCCTGCGGGTCGTGCGCGGCGATCGAGGCGCGCACCGCTTCTGCGTGCGGGCCCGCCATCCACGGCACCGTGTGGATCAGGGTCGGCGGTGCCCCCGAGGCCAAGACCACGGCCCGGCCGCGGGGCATGGCGCCGAGGTCAGCGACGTCCAAGATGCGCTCTCGGCGCAGCTGACGGGACACGCTGCGGTGGCCGCGACCGCTGGTCACCGAAGCGGTCTGCAGGTCGTAGTCACCGATCAACTGGCTGAGCTCGCCCAGGAACTCCGGCTCCTTGACGCCGCCGCCGTAGACGGCGACGTTCGAGGCCGACCACAGCTTGCGCATGCCGTCGCGGCCCCAGACCTCCACGCCCTGCGACCACGACTGCAGGATCGTCATCAGGACGATCCCGCGGGAGCCGTAGTGGCTGTAGAGGTTCGGCAGCTCGCGCCACCGGCACACGTTCGCGGCCTCGTCGAGCACGCCGACCAGCGGCACCGCGAGCCGCCCGCCGGCCGAACGGCTGGCCTGCTGCTCGGCCGCCTCCACGACCGCGACGGTGAGCGCGGTCACCAGCGGCCCGGCCGTGCCGCGGCCCTCCTTGGACAGCGAGTAGAGCGTGCCGCCCTGGCCGACGAACGTGGCCGGGTCGAAGTGCGGACGCCGCTCGAGTGCGGTCTGCGGGGTGACCCAACGGGCCACGGCGCGGTTGGTCAGGCAAGAGGCCATCTGCTGCGCGGTGCCGTAGATGCCGCCGCGCTGCTTGTCCGGGGCCGCGATCACGCCGGCGACCTGATCCGCGATCAGGTCGAAACCGTGATCGGTCAGGATCTCCACCGGCCGTTCGTCGGTGGGGCGGGTCAGCCAGGTGTAGACGTCGGTGATGGGTCGCTGGCCGAGGGCCGCGGCCAGGAGCAGGCCGGCGAGCAGGTCCTGGCCGGCGGGATCGAAGTACGCATCGGTGCGGGCGCCGGGGTCGCGGCTGCCGGCGGCGAAGTGCTCGGCCAGGCGCGCGGCCGTGACCTCATCGGTGACGTAGGACAGCGGGTTCCACCACCAGGTGGGTTCCTCACCCGCGATGCCCTGCGGGTCGAACACCCACACGGGCTGGCCGTCAGCGGCGCGCACGTCGCGGGTCGCGTCCACGACGTCGCGCTTGTTCGAGGTGACCAGGACCGCGCCGGGGGCGGCGAGGATCGCCGGGACAGCCCGCGAGGTGGTCTTGCCGGTGCGCGGCCCCCAGATGTCGATGTGCATGTCCTCCCAGGTCCCGTAGAGCGCGCGGCCGTCAGTGACCGTCCGCCCGATCGGCAGGCCCGGTGCTTCCACGCCCAGCCGCCGGGCGGTCTCCGTGGCGCCCTTGCGGCTCAGTGCGTGCAGGTCCCGCCCACGGCCCATGTAGGTCGCTGCCCGGTCGACGCGGGTGCGGCCGCGGCGCAGCCGCAGCGCGAGCATGGTGAGCAGCGCCGCGACGAGGCAGAGGCCCAGGACCAGGCCGCCGGCGACCCAGGTGCCGGACGGTGGCCACGGCACCGTGCTGTCGAGCAGCCCGAAGAACAGATCGAACGGGTTGCCCGGTAGCACCGCGCCGGTGCCCGAAAGACGGTGACCCAGGTGCACGGCTGCGTACGGCACGCCCACCACCAGGGCGACCACGACGATGCCGACCCAGATCAGGGCCGCGTCGCCGTTGACCCCCGAAGGGTTGGAGCGGCGGTTGCGCTGCTGCGTCATGGCGCGACCTCCGCCGGGACCGCAGGCTCGGCGGTGCGCCCGATCCGGGACCGCGTGTGCCACAGCTTGTTGGTGTCGTTCAGGTTCAGCTCGGCAGGTGTCAGCTGGACGTTGACCGGGATGCCCGGGCGGCCCCCGACCTTGACCAGGAACTTCCCGCGCCCGGGGGGCGCGGACTCCCGGCCGGTCACGGGGTCCCAGGCCGGCGGGTCCTGCCAGCTGGTGAGCATGGACTGCTCGGCCTGGGACAGCGGGATGGCGGCGGTGAGCATCGGCATCTCCGCGCCCGGCAGGCCCCCGCAGATCACCATGCCGGCGCGCTCGACGAAGCCGCGCGCCTTCATCCGGTCCTCTTCACTGCTCAGCGCCAGCAGGTCGCTCATGGTGTGCGACACCATCGCGATCCCCACGCCGCGCTGGCGGTTGAGGCGGGTCAGCGCGTCGACGCGATCGACCATGCCGCGGCCGGCGCGCAGAGCGCGCCACAGCTCGTCGAGGATGACGAAGTAGTGCCGACGGGGCTCGAGGCCGGCGTCGGCCAGGGCGTTGGCGACGTTCACGGTGCCGAAGCCTGCCGACCAGCAAGCCAGCAACGTCGCGGCCTGCAGGTCCATCTCGGAGTCGTCGATCGAGCTGACGTCGTAGACGACGGGGCGGTCCCGGCGCATGGGGTTGGTGGTCGGCCGGGAGAACGTCTCGCCGAGCCGGCCACCGCGCACCAGACCGATCAGCGAGGCCTCGAGATTCTCGGTGATGGTCTGGTACCGCTCGTTGGAGCCGCGGTCGAGCGCGACGGCCCGCACGTCCTCCGGGCCTTCCTGGATGACCCGCAGCAGGTCCGCGAGCACCGGCACGCCCTGGTGGCGCTCGTCGAGCACCCGCAGGGCCCGGTCGAGGATGGTTTCTTCCCGGTCGCTCGGCGGCGCGGCTCGCAGGATCGTCAGCAGCGCGGAGACCATCGTCCGCCGGCGAGCGTGGGCGTCGGCCAGGACCTTCACCCTGGCCTCCCCGGTCAGTCGCTCGGCCGCGCTGGTGGCCTCGCCGGGATCGAGCACGTTGAGGTGGCCCTGACCGCGGCCCAGGGAGATGACCTGGCCGCCGAGAGCTCGGATCAGGTCCACGTAGTCGGGCTTGAGGTCGCCGAGCACCAGGGGCATCGTGCCGTAACCCGACAGACCCATCGCCATGCGACGGACGATGGTCGACTTGCCCAGGCCGGGCTTGCCCAGCACGAATGCCGACGGGTTGGACAGCAGGTTGGCCCGCTGGAACCACGAGATGGGGTCGCAGCACAGGGTGGCGCCGGTGTGCAGGTGACGGCCCAGCGGCACCCCGATCATCGGGCTGCCGGTGCCGACAGCGAAGGGCCACAACCCGCACACCTGCACCGTGGTCCCGCGGAACTCCGCAGGGGCCTGCAGCAGGAAGGCCTCGCCCCGGCCCCGACCGCGCCATCCGCGCGGACCGGGGCGCAGCGGACGACGCGGGGCATCGTTCTTCTTGGGCTTGCTCACATCTTCTCCCGCAGGGTGTCGGGCACCTTGACGTGCTTGGAGACGATCAGGCCCAGCGGTAGGGCTGCGGCAAACGCGCTGTCCTGCGACCCGTAGACCGGACGCAGCCGCAGCCGGGCGGTGGCCGAGAGGCTGTCGATCGCGGCCCGCATGTCCGACTGGCCGGCGGGGTCGAGCACCGTGGCGGTGACCACGACGCCGAAGTTGACCAGGCCCGCTCCGGAGGCCTCTTCCTGAGCGGTGGCCGCTGCGGCGCGGGTGTTCTGGATGGCCCGCGCGGACGGCTTGGACGTGGCGCCCTGCCGGAACTCCGCAGCCCGCAGGTCGGCCTCGACGATCGCCGCTGCGCGGGCGGCGTCGATCGGCCGGTACAGCAGGGTGACCCGCTTGCGGGCGATGTCGCGGTGCGGAGCCAGGAGCCGGGTCAGCACCCCGGACTGAACCGCGCCGCGTGGGGGCACGGTCATCGACCAGGACACCGAGTACGCCGAGTCGTGGCGGAAGCCGTCCCAGCTCGCCTCGTGTGCGGCCGGACCGACGTCCGGCCAGCGCAGGTCGAGCGGTTCGCCGTTGGCCCGCGCCTCGTCGATCAGGATGGCGGCGGCCGGGTCGTAGGCGATGCGGATCGTCTCGCACAGCTCCTGCGCGGACAGCGGCCGCGCCGCGCCCGCACCCGTCGCCTGCAGGCTCTGGGTGAGCCCAGGCAGGCGAGCGGCCAGATCACGACCCATCTCGTCTGGCTTGCGGCGCTTGCCGCCCATCCGGGGGGCGGCCGCGAAAGTGATCGCGATGTACGCCTTCACGGTCGACGACCCGGCCGGGTACTGGCTCACGACCTCGCGCAGCATCTCCTGGGCGACGTCCGGGGCGTCCGGGTCGAGCTGGGTGAACACCTCGCGGCGCAGCCGGGTTCCGCTGTCCGGGGCCGTCTCGATGGTGACCGACGCGGCCTCGACGCCGGGCTCGTCGGCGAGGTTGGCTAGCCAATGGCCCCACTCGGCCACCCAGGAGTCGACCTGCTCGGTGTCGACCAGCGCTGCGCCGTCCGGCTCGGTGGCGATCACCACCGTGTAGTGACCCGTCGCGGGCACGTACAGCAGCGCGAACGGGCTGCCGTAGGAATCCTGGTGCTCGCTGAGCCGTGACGGCGCAGCCAGGCCCGGCAGCTGGAAGGTGCCCCACAGCGTGCGGCCCAGCGGGCCGGAGCGATAAAGGTTCAGACCCCGCGATCGGGTGGTCATCCACCCCACTCGCGTCGTCGCCCTGCTCAGCAGGTTGAGCCCGTGCTTGTCCTTGGCCAGCAGGGTCAGGAGGCCCAGACCGAGCACGATCGCGAGGCCCAGGGCACGGAGCATGCCCCCGACCATGAGCACGATCACCACGAGGATCAGTCCGAAGAACATGATCACTGTGCCGACTGTGCCCAAACCGAACAGGCCTGGTGAGACCGGTGCGCGCCAGTTCCCGTAGGTCCGCGGCGCAGCGCTGCTATCGGCTGCCACTGGGGCCACTCCTTCCATCGGAACCATCTGTGGAGGCCTGCGTCTCGGCGGCCGAAACGGCCGCCTGGCCGGCCTGCTGCGCGGCGCCTAGCGCCTTGGACCCCACCGCTACCGCGGCCCCGACGGGGCCCGCGGCTGCCGCGG